>NZ_JBIAMB010000013.1:0-263677 GCF_042873895.1 Streptomyces sp. NPDC004435
GAGGAGGGCCAGGAGGTCAAGGAGGGCGACCTGATCGTCGTCCTGGAGGCCATGAAGATGGAACAGCCCCTCAACGCCCACAAGTCGGGCACCATCACCGGCCTCAACGCCGAGGTCGGCGCCTCCGTCACCTCCGGCGCCGGCATCTGCGAGATCAAGGCCTGACCACGGACTGGCCATCGTTTGGCCGCGCGGCCGTCGGAGCCCGTGGACACGTGGTCCGGCGAGCACGCGGGCCGATGGCCACGCAGCCCGGTGAGCACGCAGCGCAGTGGGCACGCAGCCCCATGGGCACGAGGGCCGACGGATGTGTATCCGTCGGCCCTCGGCCGGTGGACGGAGGCCCTCGGCCGGCGTCCCGAGACGCCCGGTGGGCGGCGGGCGGCGACGAATCCGGCGGGCCGCTGCCGTGCGGACCACCGCAGAGGCCCCGTCGTACGGGGAAGGCCGAGCTCTCAGGGCTCGGCCTTCCCCGTATGGCGGGGCCGGAGGATCAGCGGGCCGCCTCGGCCGTCGCCCGGCGGGTCAGCGTCTCGTGCACGTCCGTGGCGTGGTAGTACGCGCGGCCCCCCTCGTTGCGCCGGCGCCACTTGTCGGTGCTGGCGTGACGGTAGACGCTGCCCATCGGCACGCCCCAGAGGCGGGCCACGTCGGCGGGAGCCACCCAGCGGGACGCCTCGGAGGCCGGCACGTGCCCGCCGCCGTCGCCCCCGGCCGGGCGGTCGCCCCGGGCCCGTGCGCGCGGTGCCGCCGGGGAGTGGTGCCGTGCCGCGCCGTGCCGCCGGCTGAGCTGGAGCCAGCGGTGCCCCAGCCAGCGGTGGGACGGATGCGCGTCGCAGCGGATCTCGGCGGGCTGCTCGGGCCGCTCCGGCCACACGACCGCCGTCAGTCCGCCTCCGCAGCCCGGCTCCACGCACGCGCCGATCCCGACCCGCTGGCCCGGCGGCGGGGCGATCGCCCGGCGGGCGCCGCGCGCCGTCCGTGCCACCTCCTCGGACACCTCCCCGGCCGCCTCGTGCGCCGCGAGCCAGGCCGCGTGCCGGACCAGGAAGCCGACGAGCGGGGCGATCGCGCGCCGCGGGGCCGCCAGTTCACGCTCCTCGGCCACCCGGCCGGCCCAGCTGCTCAGGACCTGGAGGATCAGGGTGCGCGTCTCCACGGCCCGGACGTCGAGCGGGGCCTCCGGCACCGTGCTGCCCAGGGCCGGGCCGCCGGTGCGGCCGGCGTCTCCGTCGAGGCGGCGACCGCACTCCTCGTACAGCTCCGCCAGATCCCTCAGCTCCCGGCCCAGCCGCCCGCGGCAGGACGGGCACAGCCGGCTCCCCGCCACCGGCGGGCGGCGGGTCCGGCCCGCCGCTTCCCGGAGGCGGCAGTCGGTGCCCGCGCAGGCGGCCGTGGCCGTGGTCGTAAGGATCGTCCCGTGATGCACCGCATCCCCCTCGTGGTCGCTGGAATCGGTGGCGACGCTAATTCCGCCGCACGGGCGGCGGCAAGAGCGGAAAGCTCATTCTGTACGGCCTCTGACATCCTCCGAAAGGTTTCCTGTCGGTGAAGCGGGGCAGAGGTGGGGGGAGTTCGGCATTCCGTGCCGAGACCCCTCGCTCCTGGCGCCGCGACATCCCCCCGAAGAACAGTCGTGAGAGCGCCTTTTTGCATTCCTCTGACATTCTCCGCACCGGGTTCTGTGCCGAGCGGAAAGACATGACGAAAACTCACAGAGGTATGAACTTGGTCCGGTTGAATTCACCTTTCCCGGCGGACAGGATTGTCATCAGCTTCCGCTGCTCTGCTCTGAGCACACGTCACTCCGGCACACGGGATTCCCCGCGCACCGGAACTCCCACCGAAGGAACCCTTGAGATGGCCGAGGAGAGGTACATGGACGCCGACGCTGCGGTGATTGTCGTGGGCGCTGGTCCGGCCGGGCTGACGCTCGCCGCCGAACTGCGCCTCGCGGGAGTCGACGTCATCGTCCTGGAGCGGCTCGCGGAGCGCACCGGCGAGTCCCGGGGCCTGGGATTCACCGCCCGCACCATGGAGGTCTTCGACCAGCGGGGGATCCTGCCCCGGTTCGGCGAGATCGAGACCAGCCGGCAGGGCCACTTCGGCGGCCTGCCCGTCGACTTCGGAGTCCTGGAGGGAGCCTGGCAGGCCGCCAAGACCGTGCCGCAGTCCGTGACCGAGACCCACCTGGAGCAGTGGGCCGTCAGCCTCGGCGTCGACATACGCCGCAGCCACGAGCTGCTGTCCCTCACGGACGACGGCGACGGCGTCGAGGTGGAGGTCCGCGGCCCGGACGGCGTCCAGACCCTGCGCGCCGCCTACCTGGTGGGCTGCGACGGCGGGCGCAGCACCGTCCGCAAGGCGGCCGGCTTCGACTTCCCCGGCACGCCGTCGACGATGGAGATGTTCCTCGCCGACCTCAAGGGCATCGAACTCGAACCCCGCATGATCGGGGAGACCCTGCCCGGCGGCATGGTCATGGTCGGCCCGCTGCCCGGCGGCATCACCCGCATCATCGTCTGCGAGCGCGGCACGCCGCCCCAGCGGCGGGAGACCCCGCCCTCCTTCGACGAGGTCGCCGACGCCTGGAAGCGGCTGACCGGCCAGGACCTCTCGCACGCCGAACCGGTGTGGGTCAGCTCCTTCGGCGACGCGACCCGCCAGGTCACCGAGTACCGCCGCGGCCGGGTGCTGCTCGCGGGCGACTCCGCACACATCCACCTGCCCGCCGGCGGACAGGGCATGAACACCAGCATCCAGGACGCCGTGAACCTCGGCTGGAAGCTCGCCGCCACCGTCAGGGGCACGGCCTCCCCGGAGCTGCTCGACACGTACCACAGCGAGCGCCACGCCGTCGGCAAGCGCCTGCTGATGAACACCCGCGCCCAGGGCCTGCTCTTCCTCAGCGGACCCGAGGTGCAGCCGCTGCGCGACGTCCTCAACGAACTCATCCGCTACGAGGACGTGTCCCGGCACCTCGCCGCCATGGTGAGCGGACTGGAGATCACGTACGACGTCGGCACCGGCGACCACCCCCTGCTCGGCAAGCGGATGCCCCACCTGGCCCTGACCACCGGGGACCGCACCACCGACAGCACCCGACTGCTGCACTCCGCCCGCGGCCTGCTCCTCGACCTGGCGGACAACCCCCGGCTCCGGGCCCGCGCCGCCGCCTGGTCGGACCGGGTCGACATCGTCACCGCCGAACCGGGCGAGGTCTCCGCCGACAGCGGACTGCGCGGCACCACCGCCGTCCTCGTCCGCCCCGACGGCTACGTCGCCTGGGCCGCGCCCGGCAGCCACCACGACCTCCCCATGGCCCTGGAGCGCTGGTTCGGCCGACCCCGCGCGCTCTGACCAGAGCCCCGTACCCCGCAACCGGTCCCACCCGCCACCCCGGAGGAGCAACCCCATGGCCACGCCGGAAGCAACCGCCACCCGCCCCCCGCAAGCCGGCCCCGCAGAGCAGCGCCGCCACATCGTGCGGACGGCCCGAGACGTCTTCGCCCGCGAAGGCTGGACCCACGCCACCGTGGAGACCGTCGCGGACGAGGCGGGCGTCACCCCGGAGACGGTCACGCACTACTTCAAGGACAAGGAGCAGCTGCTGCTCTCCGTCCTCCTGGAGAGCGCCGCCGCCGTCGCCGCCTCGCTGACCGTCATCGCCGAGGAGCACCTGGTCGACGTCGTCGACCTGGAGCAGGACCTCGCCGCCCTCGGCCGCGCGTGGCTGACGCCGCTGACGAGCTTCCCCGAGCACTTCGCCATCGTCCGGCACATCGGTGCCGAACTCGACCGGCTGCCCGCCGGGGTGCTGGAGATGTGGCAGACCGCCGGCCCCCGGCAGGCCCGGCGCGAACTGGCCCGCCGGCTGAAGCGGCTGGCCGACGCCGGACTGCTCGACATCGCCGACGCCGACCACGCCGCCGACCGGTTCATCCAGCTGGTGGCGCAGGGCGTCGTCCAGCGCTCCTTCCACGGCGCTCTGGAGCTGCCGGACTTCGAGGTCGACGCGCTCATCACGGACGGCGTGACCGACTTCGTCCGGCTGTTCAGCCCCCGAGCCACCCCTTGACGCACGGAAAAGAGGAAGAGATGCACAGCACCCTGATCGTGGCCCGTATGGACCCCGCGTCGACCGCCGATGTCGGCGGGCTCTTCGCGGAGTTCGACGCCACCGACATGCCGCACCGCATGGGCACCCGCCGCCGCCAGCTGTTCGCGTACCGGGGCCTCTACTTCCACCTCCAGGACTTCGACGCCGACAACGGCGGAGAGCTGATCGAGGAGGCCAAGTCGGCCCCCTCCTTCGTGAAGATCAGCGACGACCTGAAGCCCTTCATCACCGCCTACGACCCGCGGACCTGGCGCTCGCCCGCCGACGCCATGGCCACCCGCTTCTACGACTGGACGGCTTCCCGGTGACACCGCGACACGACGACACGAGGGGAGGGCGCGACCAGTGGGCCGCCGCGTAGTGATCACAGGGGTCGGAGTGCTCGCCCCCGGAGGAATCGGCACCAAGAACTTCTGGAGCCTGCTGAGCGAGGGACGCACCGCGACGCGGGGCATCACCTTCTTCGACCCCTCCCAGTTCCGCTCCCAGGTCGCGGCGGAGGTCGACTTCGCCCCCGAACTCCACGGGCTCACCCCGCAGGAGATCCGCCGCATGGACCGCGCCGCGCAGTTCGGCGTCGTCGCCGCCCGCGAGGCGCTGGCCGACAGCGGCCTCGACCTGGCCGGCTTCGACCCGCACCGCACCGGCGTCACGATCGGCAGCGCCGTCGGCGCCACCACCGGCCTGGACGACGAGTACCGGATCGTCAGCGACGACGGCCGGCTCGACCTGGTCGACCACACGTACGCGCCGCAGCACCTGTACAACTACTTCGTCCCGAGCTCGTTCTCGGCCGAGGTCGCCTGGGCCGTCGGCGCCGAGGGCCCCGCCACGGTGGTCTCCACCGGCTGCACCTCCGGACTGGACTCGGTCGGCCACGCCGTCGAGCTGATCCGCGAGGGCACCGCCGACGTGATGATCACCGGTGCCACGGACGCCCCGATCTCGCCGATCACCATGGCCTGCTTCGACGCGATCAAGGCGACCACCCCGCGCAACGACGACCCCGAGCACGCCTCGCGGCCCTTCGACGGCACGCGCAACGGCTTCGTCCTTGGCGAGGGCTCCGCGGTCTTCGTGCTGGAGGAGCTGGAGAGCGCGCGGCGCCGCGGAGCGCACATCTACGCGGAGATCGCCGGCTACGCCTCGCGCTGCAACGCCTTCCACATGACCGGACTGCGCCCCGACGGGCGCGAGATGGCCGAGGCGATCAACGTGGCCATGGCCGAGGCCCGGATGAACCCGGAGTCGATCGACTACATCAACGCGCACGGCTCGGGCACCAAGCAGAACGACCGGCACGAGACGGCCGCGTTCAAGCTGAGCCTCGGCGACCACGCGTACCGCACCCCCGTCAGCTCCATCAAGTCGATGGTGGGCCACTCGCTGGGCGCCATCGGCTCCATCGAGATCGCCGCCTCCGTGCTGGCGATGGAACACCACGTGGTGCCGCCCACCGCCAACCTGCACACCCCCGACCCGGAGTGCGACCTCGACTACGTCCCGCTCCACGCCCGTGAGCACCGCACCGACGCGGTCCTGACCGTGGGCAGCGGCTTCGGCGGGTTCCAGAGCGCGATGGTGCTGGCCCGACCCGAGAGGAGCGCGGCATGAGCGCCAAGGCAGTCGTCACCGGCATCGGTGTCGCCACCCCCAACGGCCTCGGCGTGGACGACTTCTGGGCCGCGACCCGGGTCGGCAAGAACGCCATCGAGCGCGTCACCCACTTCGACCCGGAGCAGTACCCCTCCCGGCTCGCCGGCGAGATCCGCGGCTTCGAGGCGGAGAAGCACCTGCCGAGCCGCCTGCTCCCGCAGACGGACCGGATGACCCGGCTCGCCCTGGTCGCCGCCGACTGCGCCTTCGAGGACGCGGGCGTCCAGCCCGGCGACATCCCCGAGTTCGACATGGGTGTCGTCACCGCCTCGACCTCCGGCGGCTTCGAGTTCGGCCAGAACGAGCTCAAGAAGCTCTGGAACCAGGGCAGTCAGTACGTCAGCGCGTACCAGTCCTTCGCCTGGTTCTACGCCGTCAACAGCGGCCAGATCTCCATCCGCAACGGCATGCGCGGCCCCAGCGGCGTGGTCGTCAGCGACCACGCGGGCGGCCTGGACGCCATCGCCCAGGCGCGCCGGCAGATCCGCAAGGGCAGCAAGCTGATCTTCTCCGGTGGTTTCGACGCGTCGATCTGCCCCTGGGGCTGGGTCGCCCAGATCGCCGGCGGCCGGCTGTCCACCAGCGACAACCCGGACCGCGCCTACCTGCCCTTCGACGCCGCCGCCGGCGGCTACGTCCCCGGCGAGGGCGGCGCGCTGCTGATCCTGGAGGACGAGCGGACCGCCCGCGAGCGCGGCGCCGACAACGTCTACGGCGAGATCGCCGGATACGGCGCCACCTTCGACCCGAAGCCGGACAGCGGCCGGGAACCCGGTCTGCGCCGCGCCATCGAGGTCGCCCTCGCCGACGCGGGCGCCCAGGCCGGCGACGTCGACGTGGTCTTCGCGGACGCGGCCGGCACGCCCCGGCTGGACCGCGAGGAGGTCGACGCGATCACCGCCGTCTTCGGGCCCTCCGGAGTCCCGGTCACCGCCCCCAAGACGATGATCGGCCGGCTCTACTCCGGCGCCGCGCCGGTGGACGTGGTCACCGCCCTGCTCGCCATCCGCGAGGGGCTGATCCCGCCCACCACCAACGTCGAGCTGTCGCCCGCGTACGACATCGACCTGGTGGTCGGACAGCCGCGGACCACCTCGATCCGCACCGCCCTGGTCCTCGCCCGCGGCTACGGCGGCTACAACTCGGCGGTCGTCATCCGGGCCACGGACTGACCCCCCCGAACCGCGCCGGCCGCGGCGTCCAGCCCCCCGCCGACGGCCGGCGCACCCCCCACGTCCCGTACTCCGGTACGCAGTCACCTCGAAAGGACCCTCATGTCCACGCAGTTCACGATCGACGACCTCAAGCGCATCCTCCTGGAGGGCGCCGGTGCCGAGGAGGGCGTCGACCTCGACGGAGCCATCCTCGACACCGACTTCGAGGAGCTGGGTTACGAGTCGCTGGCCCTGCTGGAGACCGGCAGCCGCATCGAGCGCGAGTTCGGCATAGCGCTCGACGACGACGTCTTCACCGACAACCGGACCCCCCGGGCCCTGGTCGCCGCCATCAACGAGACCCTTTCCGCCCTCGCCCCCCAGGCCTGAACCGGCCCGGCACCGTGTGGTGGCCGCCGGCGCGTCCCCGCGCGGCGGCCGCCCGCCCCAGATCCCCTTTGGAGAAGAGAGACATGTCGCAGCAGGACAAGCGGGTCGCCCTGGTCACCGGCGGGACCAGCGGGATCGGACTGGCCGTGGCCCGCCTCCTGGCGAACCAGGGCCACGCCGTCTTCATCGGCGCCCGCAGCGCCGAGAACGTGGCCGAGACCGTCAAGCAGCTCCAGGCCGAGGGCCTGGAGGTCGACGGCACCACCCTCGACGTGCGCTCCTCGGACGACGCCCGCGCCTTCGTGCAGGCGGCGGTCGACCGCTTCGGCACCGTCGACGTCCTCGTCAACAACGCGGGCCGCAGCGGCGGCGGCGTCACGGCGGACATCGACGACGAGCTGTGGAACGACGTCATCGACACCAACCTCAACAGCGTGTTCCGGCTGACCCGCGAGGTCCTCACCACCGGCGGCCTGCGCCACAAGGACCGCGGCCGGATCATCAACATCGCCTCCACGGCCGGCAAGCAGGGCGTCGTCCTCGGCGCCCCGTACTCCGCCTCGAAGCACGGCGTCGTCGGCTTCACCAAGGCGCTGGGCAACGAGCTCGCCCCCACCGGCATCACCGTCAACGCCGTCTGCCCCGGCTACGTCGAGACGCCCATGGCCCAGCGCGTCCGGCAGGGCTACGCGGCCGCGTACGACGCCACCGAGGACGCCATCCTCGCGAAGTTCCAGTCGAAGATCCCGCTGGGCCGCTACTCCACCCCCGAGGAGGTGGCCGGCCTCGTCGGCTACCTGGCGTCGGACACCGCCGCCTCCATCACCTCCCAGGCCCTCAACGTCTGCGGCGGCCTCGGCAACTTCTGACCGGCCCACCCGACCGAACGACCCCAAGGAGCACGAGCATGACGCAGTCCGGCCTGCGCGAGGTGGAGCACGAGATCGCGATCTCGGCTCCCGCCGCCGCCGTCTACCGGCTGATAGCCGACGTGGAGAACTGGCCGCGGATCTTCCCGCCGACCATCCACGTCGACCACGTCGAGAAGGACGAGCGCACCGAGCGCATCCGCATCTGGGCCACCGCCAACGGCGAGCCCAAGAACTGGACCTCGCGCCGCACCCTCGACCCGGAGAACCTGCGCATCACCTTCCGGCAGGAGGTCTCGACGCCGCCGGTCGCCGCCATGGGCGGCACCTGGATCGTCGAGGCCCTCTCCGACACGGAGTCCCGCGTCCGTCTGCTGCACGACTACCGGGCCGTCGACGAGGACCCCGAGAGCATGAAGTGGATCGACGAGGCGGTCGACCGCAACTCGCGCTCCGAACTCGCCGCCCTGAAGAAGAACGTCGAACTCGCGCACGCCACCGAGGACCTGACCTTCTCCTTCGAGGACACCGTGCAGATCGGAGGCTCGGCCAAGGACGTCTACGACTTCGTCAACGAGGCCCACCTGTGGTCCGAGCGGCTGCCGCACGTGGCGACCGTCCGCCTCCAGGAGGACACCCCGGGCCTCCAGGAGCTGGAGATGGACACCCGCGCCAAGGACGGCTCGGTGCACACCACCCGGTCGTACCGGGTGACCTTCCCGCACCACAAGATCGCCTACAAGCAGGTCACCCTGCCGGCCCTGATGACCCTCCACACCGGCTACTGGACGTTCGCCGAGAACGAGCACGGCGTCGCCGCCTCGTCCCAGCACACCGTCACCCTCAACACCGACAACATCGCCCGCGTCCTCGGCCCCGACGCCACCGTGGCCGACGCCCGGGAGTACGTGCGCACGGCGCTCAGCACCAACAGCCGCGCCACCCTGAACCACGCGAAGAGCCACGCGGAAGCCAGGGCCTGACGATGACCGAGGACCGCACGGAGACCCAGGTGGTCGTGGTGGGCGCGGGGCCGGTCGGCCTGATGCTCGCCGGGGAACTGCGGCTGGCCGGCGCGGACGTCGTGGTCCTGGAGAAGCTCACCGCGCCGACCACCGAGTCACGGGCCTCCACCCTGCACGCCCGCACCATGGAGATCCTCGACAGCCGCGGCCTGCTCGACCGGCTCGGCGAGGTGCCGGCGGAGCCCCGGGGGCACTTCGGGGGGATCCCCCTCGACCTCCGGCTCCCCAGCCCCTGGCCGGGCCAGTGGAAGGTGCCGCAGACCCGCCTGGAGGAACTCCTCGGGGAGTGGGCGAGCGGCCTGGGCGCGGAGATCCGGCGCGGCCACGAGCTGACCGGTCTGACCGTGACCGGCGACCACGCCGAGGCCGTCGCGCGCACCCCCGACGGGACGACGGTGTCCCTGCGGGCCAAGTGCGTCGTCGGCTGCGACGGCGAGAACAGCACGGTGCGCCGGCTGGGCGGCTTCGACTTCCCCGGCACCGACGCCACCCGCGAACTGCTGCGCGCCGACGTGGCGGGCATCGACATCCCCGACCGCCGCTTCCAGCGGCTGGCCGGGGGACTGGCCATCGCCGCCCGGCGTCCCGACGGAGTGACCCGGGTGATGGTGCACGAGTTCGGCGCCCGGCCGAGCGGCGGACAGCCCTCCTTCCAGGACGTCGCCGACACGTGGAAGCGCGTCACCGGGGAGGACATCGGCGGCGGCACCCCGCTGTGGGTGAACTCCTTCGGCGACGCCTCCCGGCAGACGACCCACTACCGCGACTACCGGCTCCTCCTCGCCGGGGACGCGGCCCACCAGCAGATGCCGATCGGCGGCCAGGCCCTCAACCTCGGCCTCCAGGACGCCGTGAACCTCGGCTGGAAGCTCGCCGCCCAGGTCGCCGAGCGCGGCCCGGACGGACTCCTCGACAGCTACCACGACGAGCGGCACCCGGTCGCCCGGCGGGTGCTGAGCAACATCAGGACCCAGGCCCTGCTCCTGCTGGGCGGACCCGAGGTCGACGCCGTACGGGAGGTGCTCGCCGAGCTCACCCCCCGTGAGAACGTCCGCACCCACCTCGCCGGAATGATCTCCGGCCTGGACGTCCGCCACGACGTCGGCCCCGGCCGGCACCCCCTGCTCGGCCGGCGGCTGCCGCCCCGACCGGTCACCACCCCGGACGGACCGACCACCAGCGCGCGCCTGCTGCGCTCCGGCCGAGGCGTCCTGCTCGTCCCCTCCGGCGAGGAGGCCGCCCGCCGCCTGCGGGAGACGGCCGCCCCCTGGGCGGCCCTGGTGGACACGGTGGACGTCATCCTCCCGCCGCACGCGACGGCGGAGGACTCCGCCGCCCTCCTCGTCCGGCCGGACGGTCACGTCGCCTGGGCCGGCGAGGAGGCGGACGGCGCTGTCGGCCTCCGTACGGCGCTGCTCCGCTGGTTCGGCACACCGAAGGCCCCGGCGGCCTTCGCCCCCACCCCCTCGAAGACCCCGGCGGCCTCGGCACAGGCCCCGGACACGGCAACAGCGAAGAAACGGAGAACAGACATGGGCAGGCTCACGGGCAGGACGGCACTCGTCACCGGCGCGAGCCGGGGCATGGGCCGCGCGACCGCCATCCGCCTCGCGCAGGAGGGCGCGCTCGTCGCCGTGCACTACGCCACCGGCCGCGAGGCGGCCGAGGACGTCGTCGCCGTCATCGAGAAGGACGGCGGCCGGGCCTTCACCGTCCAGGCGCTGCTGGGCGTCGACGGCGACGTCCATCAGCTCTTCCTCGGCCTGGAGGAGGGACTGCGGGAGCGGACCGGCTCCACCGATCTCGACATCCTCGTCAACAACGCCGGTGTGATGGGCGGCGTCAAGCCCGAGGAGACCACGCCGGAGAAGTTCGACGAGCTGTACCGGGTCAACGCCAAGGCGCCGTTCTTCCTCGTCCAGCGGGCGCTGAAGAACATGCCGGACGGCGGCCGGATCATCAACATCACCTCCGGCCTCACCCGGGTCGCGAACCCGGACGAGATCGCGTACGCCATGACGAAGGGCGCCGTGGACCAGCTCGCGCTGCACTTCGCCAAGCACCTCGGCCCGCGCAACATCACCATCAACAGCGTGGCGCCCGGCATCACCCGCAACGACAACCCCGTCTTCGGCATCCCCGAGGCGGTCGAGCAGATGGCGGCGCTGTCCGCCTTCAACCGGGTGGGCGAGCCCGAGGACGTCGCCGACGTGGTGGCCTTCCTCGCGAGCGACGAGGCCCGGTGGATCACCGGCTCCTTCGTCGACGCCACCGGCGGCACCCTCCTCGGCTGAAGAGCCCCGACGGCCGGCGGACCGGGACCCCACCCCCCGCCGGCGCGGCGGGCCGGCCGCGACCCCCGCACCCCCGCGGCCGGCCCCCCGCCACCCCCACTCCCACCCCCACACCCACTCACCACCACCACACGGAACGGGATCATGACGTCCTCGACGACACCCCGGCCCGGTGCGCCCCGCGCCACGACGGACGGGCACCGGAGCCCGGCCCTCTGGGGCCTGCTGTTCGTGCTCGCCGGCAACATGCTCATCGACGCCCTGGAGGTGTCGGTGGCCCTCGTGGCGCTGCCCTCCATCGGCGACGACCTGGGGCAGAGCGCCGCCCGGACGCACTGGGTGGTCACCGGGTTCGCCATCGGCTTCGGCGGCCTGATGCTCTTCGGCACCCGGCTGGTCGCGATCCTCGGGCGCCGGCCGGTCTACCTCACCGCGCTGGCCGTCTTCGCCGCCGCGTCCCTCGTGGGCGCGCTCACGGACGACTGGTCCCTGCTGATCGCCACCCGCTTCGTGAAGGGCGTCTGCGCGGCGCTCACCGCGCCCACCGGACTCGCCATCATCACCTCGGCGTTCCCCCCGGGGCCCGCGCGCGCCCGGGCGGTGTCGGTCTACTCGTTCTTCGGCGCGTCCGGCTTCACGGCGGGGCTGCTGCTGTCCGGCCTGCTCACCGAGGAGGGGTGGCGCTGGACCTTCGCCTTCCCCGCCCCGGTCGCCCTGCTGCTGTTCGCGGCCGGCCTGCGCCTGATCCCGAAGGACGACCCGGACCGGCCCAGGCCCGGACGGTACGCCGCCCCCTCCGCGCTCGCCCACACCGGGGCGCTGCTGGCCCTGGTGTACGCGATCTCGGCCGTGCCCGGCGCGGGCTGGGGCAACCCGCGCACACTCGCCGCGCTCGCCGCGGCGGCGCTGCTCGCCGCCCTGTTCGTCCGGGCGGAGCGGACCTCGCCCGAGCCGCTGGTACGGCCCGGCCTCCTGGGCCACGGCCCGCTGGTGCGCTCCGCGCTGGGCGCCGCCGCGCTCAACGGCTCGTACCTCGGCCTGCTCCTCGTCAGCACCACCCACCTGCAACGGAGGGCCGGCTGGGGCCCCTGGGAGACCGGACTGGCGTTCCTGCCCGCCGCCCTCCCGCTGGCCTGCGTCGCCCTCGGCTCGGGCCGGCTCGCCACCCGCGTCCGCCCCGCCCTCCTGATCGCGGCCGGCGCCGCCGCCGCACCGCTCGGCTACGCGCTCTACCCGCGGGACGCGCCGGCGGACGTCCGGTACGCCACCGACGTACTGCCCACGATGCTGCTCGTCGGCGCCGCCTTCGTCCTCGCCTTCACCGCCCTCCACCTCCAGGCCACCGCCTCGGTGGCCGAGGAGCTCCGGCCCGCGGCGGGCGGGCTCTACCAGACCGCCGTCCAGACCGGCGCGGCGATCGTCACCGCCCTGACGTCGACCCTCCTCGACACGGGATACGGCCCACCGCTCCTGCTGGTCACCGCCGTCGGCACGGCCGGACTCCTCGTCGCGCTCCGCGGCCTCGCGCCGCGCCCGGCGGCGCACCCGGCCGCCCCCTGATCGTGCAACACCCCGTTGCGCCCCTGTGAAAGGAACCCTTCATGTCCCACGCACCCCTGCGGCTCGCGGTGATCATCAGCAGCGTCCGCGAGGGCCGCTTCGGCCCCGTGGTCGGCACCTGGTTCGCCGGTGAGGCCGAGAGCCGCGCGGACCTGATCGTCGACGTGATCGACCTGGCCGACCACGAGCTGCCGGCCGCGCTGTCCCACAACCCGTCGCCCGAGACCGCCGAGGCGCTGGCGGCCGTGTCGCCGCGGCTGGAGCAGGCGGACGCCTTCGTGGTCGTCACGCCCGAGTACAACCACAGCTTCCCCGCCTCGCTGAAGCACCTCATCGACTGGCACTACACCCAGTGGCGCGCCAAGCCGGTCGGCTTCGTCTCCTACGGCGGCCTCTCCGGCGGCCTCCGCTCGGTGGAGCAGCTCCGCCCGATCTTCGCGGAGCTGCACGCCGTCACCGTCCGTGACGCCGTCAGCTTCCACACCGCCTGGGAGCAGTTCGGCGAGGACGGCCGGCCGAAGGACGAGACGGGCCCGGCCGGCGCCGCCAAGGTGCTGCTCGACCAGCTCGCCTGGTGGGCCACCGTCCTGCGCGAGGGTCGCGAGAAGACCCCGTACCAGGCCTGAGTTCCGCCCCGGGCCACCGCGTCCGGGACGGGGACGCGCGGCACACGCCGCGCGTCCCCGCCGCCCTCGATCACGGGAAGAGCATGACAGCGAACCTGAAGGCGTGCACCGGCTCCGCCGGCACCCGGCCCGCCGACGTGACCGCCCCCGATCCGGGCGCCCTGGCCGCCGCCGACCACGGCGAACGGACGCGGCTGCTCGACCAGTACGTCCGCCAGGAGCTCGGCAGGATCCTCGGCATCGCGCCCCACCGGGTCGACACCACGGGCCGCCCCATGAACAGCCTGGGCATCGGCTCGATCGCCGGCCTCGAACTCCAGCACCGCATGGAGGCGGCGCTGGGGGTCGAACTCCACCTTCAGATGCTGCTGCTCGCCAACAGCGCCGCCGAACTGGTCGACTGCCTGGTCCGGAAGTTCGCACCAGCCGGCGACGGGCCCCGGCACGGCGCCTCGGTGCCGGTATGACGGGGCACGCCACCCTGGCACCGGAGCGGCCGGCCCCCGCCCGGCGCGCCGCCGCCCCGCTCGCGGCCGTGCCGTCCGACCGGCTCGACCTGTGGCTGGTCCGCGCTCCGCGGACGGCGGACGCCGCGGCGCTCGACCGGTCGGACCTCGACGCGGCGGAGCGCCACCGGGCCGACTCCTTCATCCGGCCCGCCGACGGGCTGCTGTACGCGGCGGCCCACGTGGCCCTGCGCAGACTGCTCGGCCACTACACCGGACGGCACCCGGCGGACCTGCGCTTCGTGCGTGAGCCCTGCCCCGGATGCGGCGGGGCGCACGGCCGGCCGGCCGTGGCGGACGCGCCGTCCCTGCACTTCTCCCTCTCGCACAGCAGCGGCCTCGCGCTGGTGGGCGTCGCGGCCGTCCCGGTCGGGGTGGACGTGGAGCGGCTGCCGCGCGACGAGACCGTCGAGCTCTGCGTCGAGGCCCTGCACCCCGGCGAGCAGGCCGAACTCTCCGGCACCGGGGGGCGGGAGCGCACCGAGCTCTTCGGCCGGATCTGGACCCGCAAGGAGGCCTACCTCAAGGGCATCGGCACCGGTCTCAGCCGCGCGCCGTCCGCGGACTACCTCGGCGCCGCGCGGGACCGGCACCCGGAGGGCTGGAGCGTCCTCGACGTGCCCTGCGGCCCCGGCCACGCCGCCTCCGCCGCGGTGCGGGGCCCGGCCCCCCGGGAGGTCGAGGTGCGCACCCTGCCCGGGGCCTGGCTCCAGGGCCGCCCCTATGACCGGACCGCCGCCCCGGCCCTCCCCGCCCGCTGAACCGAACGACTAGGACGTGACAGGATGACCCGCACCGCCTTCGTCTTCCCCGGCCACGGCTCCCAGCGCGTCGGCATGGGGAAGGAACTCCTCGCGCGCCGCCCCGACCTGGCCGACGCCTACTTCCGTCCGGCCGAGGACCTCCTCGGCATCCCGCTGGGGCGGCTCTGCCGGGAAGGGCCCGCCAGGGACCTGGACGACCCGGCGGTCACCCAGCCCGCGGTCTTCCTCACCAGCCTGATCACCCTGGACGTACTGCGCGGGCAGGGCATCGAGCCGGACGCGGTCGCCGGGCACAGCCTGGGGGAGTACGCGGCGCTGGTCGCCGCCGGCGTGCTCGACTGGACCGAGGCGCTCTGGCTCGTCCGGCTGCGCGGCGAACTCGTCGCGACCGTCGGCGACCGGGTGCGCGGCGCCACCGCGGCGGTCCTCGGACTGGGGTACGCCACGGTCGTGCGCCTGTGCGCCGAGGCCGCGGCGGAGACCGGGCAGACCGTCGAGGCCACGGGCGACAACGGCCCCGGGCAGGTCGTCGTGTCGGGCCGGGCGGAGGCGGTGGCCGCGCTCACCCGCGCGGCCCTGCGCGCGGGCGCCTCACGCGTCGCGCCGCTCGACCCCGGGGGCCCCTTCCACTCCAGCCTGCTGCGGTCCGTCCGGGGGGAGTACGCCGAGGCGCTCATCCGGACCGACTTCCGCGAGCCCCGCGTCCCCTTCGTCTCCAGCGTGACCGGGACCCGGCTGTCCACCGCCGCCGAGATCGTCGTCGCCCTGAGCGACCAGCTCACCGAACCGGTGCGGTGGACGAGGACCGTCACCACGCTCTCCGGCATGGGCGCGGAGCGCTTCGTCGAGGTCGGTCCCGGCCTGGTGCTCGGCGGGCTGATCCGCCGGATCGCGCCGGGCGCCGGTGTCCACGCCACCGGCAGCGCGCGCCAACTGGCCCGGACCGAGCGGGCCTTCGCCACCGCCACCGTCTGAAACCCCACGACCGAACGGAGAGGGAAGAGCGACATGTCCACCGCAGAGGGCACGATCCGCAACCGCATCGAGGAACTGAACCAGATCAAGGAGACCGCCCACGAGGGCGACCGGGCCGCCACCGAGCGGCAGCACGCCAAGGGCAAGCTGACCGCTCACGAGCGCATCCGGCTGCTCCTGGACAAGGGCTCGTTCAACGAGGTGGAGCCGCTGCGCCGGCACCGCGCCCAGGGCTTCGGCCTGGAGGACAGGAAGCCGTACGGCGACGGCGTCGTCACCGGCTGGGGCACCGTCCACGGCCGTACGGTCTTCGTCTACGCCCACGACTTCCGGATCTTCGGCGGCGCCCTCGGCGAGGCCCACGCACAGAAGATCCACAAGATCATGGACCTGGCGGAGGCGGCCGGCGCCCCGCTGGTCTCCCTGAACGACGGCGCCGGCGCCCGCATCCAGGAGGGCGTCACCGCCCTCGCCGGCTACGGCGGCATCTTCCGGCGCAACACCCGGGTCTCCGGGGTGATCCCGCAGATCTCCGTGATGCTCGGCCCGTGCGCCGGCGGCGCGGCCTACAGCCCCGCCCTCACCGACTTCGTCTTCATGGTCCGCGAGACCTCGCAGATGTTCATCACCGGCCCGGACGTCGTCAAGGCGGTCACCGGCGAGGAGATCAGCCAGAACGGCCTCGGCGGCGCCGACGTGCACGCGGCGACCTCCGGCGTCGCGCACTTCGCCTACGACGACGAGGAGAGCTGCCTGGAGGACGTGCGCCACCTGCTGTCGCTGCTGCCCGCCAACAACCGCGAACTGTCGCCCGTCGAACGGTCGGGAGACCCGGCGGACCGGCTCAACGACACCCTGCTCGACCTGGTGCCCGCCGAGGCCGGACGGGTCTACGACATCCGCAAGGTCGTCGAGGAGATCGTGGACGACGGCGACTACTTCGAGGTGCACCCCGCCTGGGCGCCCAACATCGTCTGCGCCCTGTCCCGCCTGGACGGACACGTGGTCGGCATCGTCGCCAACCAGCCGGCGGCCACGGCGGGAGCGCTGGACATCGAGGCGTCCGAGAAGGCCGCCCGGTTCGTCCAGTTCTGCGACGCCTTCAACATCCCGCTGATCACCCTGGTCGACGTGCCGGGCTTCCTGCCGGGCGTCGACCAGGAGCACAACGGCATCATCCGGCGCGGCGCGAAGCTGCTGTACGCCTACTGCAACGCCACGGTCCCCCGCGTCTCCCTGGTGCTGCGCAAGGCGTACGGCGGCGCGTACATCGTCATGGACTCCCTCTCGATCGGCGCCGACCTGGCCCTGGCCTGGCCCACCAACGAGATCGCCGTCATGGGCGCCGAAGGCGCGGCGAACGTCGTCTTCCGCCGCGAGATCAACGCGGCCGACGACCCGGAGGCGGTCCGGGCGCAGCGGATCGCGGAGTACAAGGACGAGCTGATGCACCCGTACTACGCGGCCGAGCGCGGCCTCATCGACGACGTCATCGACCCGCGCGAGACCCGCTCCGTCCTGATCCGGTCGCTCGACATGCTGCGCGCCAAGCACGCCGACCTGCCGTCCCGCAAGCACGGCAACCCGCCGCAGTGAGCACCCCGGAGCCCACCGAACGACCCCGAGACGCCCCGCACACCGAACGAGGGAAGGCAGACATGCCGCAGCACAACACCGTCCTGGTCACCGCGGCCACCGGAAACGTCGGCCCGCACGCCGTCGCGCAGCTCCTGGAGGCGGGCGCCACCGTCCGCGCCCTGGTGCTGAAGGACGACCCGAACATCGGCCGGCTGCCCGAGGGCGTGGAGATCCACGTGGGCGACCTCACCGACCCCGACAGCCTCGACGCGGCCCTGGACGGCGTCGACGGCGTCCTGCTGATGTGGCCCTTCTTCACGACCTCCGTCGACACGGCCCCCGAGGTGGTGCGGAAGATCGCGGCCACGGCCCGCAAGGCCGTCCTCGTCTCCTCCGTCGGCGTCCACATCGGCCTGGAGCGGACCGACAACAACTGCCACGCCTACCTGGAGGAGCTGCTGGAGGCCACCGACCTGGAGTGGACCTTCCTGCGCACCACCGGCTTCCAGGCCAACGCCCTGGGCTTCGCCGCCCAGATCCGCGACGGCGGGGTCGTGCGCTTCCCGTACGGGGAGGCCGTCCGGACCTCGGTGCACGAGGCGGACCTGGCCGCGGTGGGCGTGGCCGCGCTCACCGGCGAGGGCCACGGCCGGCGGAAGTACCTGGTCACCGGCCCGGAGGCGCTGTCGCAGCGGGAGCAGGTGGCGATCATCGGCGAGGCCGTCGGCCGCGAGCTCGGCTGGGAGGACGTGGCGCACGACGCGGCCCGCGCCGCCATGGTCGCCACCGGCTGGCCGCCCTCGTACGCGGACGGCGCCCTGGACTACTTCGCGATGCTCACCAAGGAGCCGGAGGTGGGATCGACCGTCGTCGAGGACGTGACGGGCCGGCCGGCCCGCACCTTCCGCGACTGGGCGCGGGAGCACGCCGCCGCCTTCCAGTGACCGTCCCACCCCCACAAAGGAGTTTCCCCATGCCCGACGCACGTGCCGCCCGTCCGGGGCGGGAGGCCGGCTTCGTCTCCTTCGGCGTGCTCAGGACGACCGGGCCGGAGGCCGCCGCCGACCTGGTCGCCGTCCTCAAGGCCGAGGTGACCGCGTGGGTCCGGCACGCGCCGGGCTTCGTCTCCTCGCGGGTGCACCTGAGCGCGGACGGCGCCACGGTCGTCAACCGGGGCGAGTGGACCGACGAGGCCGCCTACCGCACCTCGTTCCAGGACAACCCCGCGGGAGGCGTGCTGCACGGCCTGGGCCGCCGGCCCGGGGTCGTCTCGGCGACCGTCTTCCACGGCGCACCGGCCCCCGGCATCGAGGGCCCCGAGAGCGACGGGCGGCCCGGTGTCGTGGTGGTGGCCACCCGGCACCTGGACGGCCACGGGTCCGCGCGGGCGGTGCTCGACCTGCTGGAGCGCAGCAGCGAGTGGAAGCGCGGATTCCCCGGCTTCATCTCGGCCACCCCGTACGTCGACCGGGACGGCACCACCTTCATCAACTACCCGATGTGGGTGAGCGAGGTGGCGTACCGGTCGTGGATGGCCGATCCGCGCATCTCCGAGGGCCAGGAGGAACTGGCCCGACTGGAAGTCGCACCGCCGGAGTACGTGCTGTGCACCGTGGCCGCCCACATGGACGCGGCCCCCCGAACCGAGCAGGAGAGTGGACCCGCATGACCACGGAGACCCGGACCCCCGAGAGCCGCCGCATCGAGGCGGCCCTGACCGAACTCTGGGAGCGGATCTACGACCCCCAGAGCCGCGCCGTGATCGACGGCCTGCCCGCCGCGGACCGGCGGCGGGTGCTGGAACTGGGGGCCGGCGCCGGATCGATGGCGTACTGGCTCGCCGAACGGGCCGACACCGCCTCGGTCCTCGCCGTCGACACCGACGTCAGCGCCCTCGACACCGACCGCTCACCGAAACTGACGGTGCGCCGGCTCGACGTCACGGAGGCGGAGTTCGAGGAAGGGTCGTTCGACCTCGTCTTCGCCCGGGCCCTCTTCGAGCACCTGGACGGAGCGGAGGAGGTCCTCGCGCGGGCGGTGCGCTGGCTCGCCCCCGGCGGCTGGCTCGTGGTGGAGGACTTCTACTTCCTGCCCAGCGAGCACTGCGCGACCCCCGCGGGCCGGGCCCTGGTCGCGGCCTACCTCCAGGGGTGGAAGGCGGCCGGCGCCGACATGCACTGGGGCCGCAGGCTCCCGTCCACGCTGGCCCGCGCGGGCCTCGAAGCGGTGGACCTGCGGGTGACCCCGCTCGGCCCCGGGCAGCACCCCGACGACAACGAGCTGATGCGCCTGCGCATGGCCCTCCAGGGCGAGGGGCTCGTCGCGAACGGACTCGTCGGGGCCGAGGACCTCGCACAGTTCGTCGCGAACCTGGACGACCCGCGGGCCCGGGACGTCACCACCCTGCTGTTCTCCGCGTGGGGCCGGCGCCCGAGCGCATGAGCACCCCCGCACGGCACGAGAGAGGAACGATGACCGCAGTGACGACAGAGCCCCGCGGACAGGACACGGCGAAACCGGCCGGGGGCCGGCAGGGAGCCACCCTCGTCCTCGCCGGCACCTTGACCATCATGGCCGGGGCGACCGTCGCCCCGGCGATCCCCGGCATCCGCGAGAGCTTCGCCGGCGCCGCCAACGTCGACCTGCTGGCGCGGATGATCACCACCACCCACGCGCTGGCGATCGTCCTGTTCTCGCCCCTCGCGGGACTCTTCGTGGAGCGGGTCGGACGCAAGCGCGCCCTCGTCATCGGCATGCTGGCGTTCGCCCTCGGCGGCAGCTCGGGCTCCTACCTGCCCGACCTCCCCAGCATCCTCGTCGGCCGTGCCGTGCTGGGGATCGGCGTCTCGCTGATCATGACGAGCAGCATGGCCATGATCGCCGACCTGTACGAGGGCGACGAGCGCCGGAAGCTCCTCGGACGGCAGGCCGCCGCGGGGTCGTTCGGCGGAGTGGTGCTGCTCCTCGGCGGCGGCGCGCTCGCCGGCCTGGACTGGCGCGTGGTCTTCCTCATCTACCTGCTCGGCGGCGCGCTGGCCGTCCCGGCCCTGATGTTCCTCCCCGGCAGCCGGCAGGCCACCGCCGCCCCGCGGGCGGCCGGGGCGGAAACCGGCCCGGCCGGCCGGAAGGTCCCCGCGGGGATCGTGGCGGCCCTCCTCGCGATGATGCTGGGCCAGATCGCCTTCTACTCGGTGCCCGTGCAGGTCCCCTTCCTGGTGGAAGGCCACTTCGGGGCCGCCTCGGTGGTGTCCGGCGGCGTGCTGGCCGTCCAGACCCTCACCACGGGCCTGGTCGCCATGCGGTTCGCCTTCTTCGGGCGGCTCGCCGGCGAGTACTCCCTCGCCGCCCTGGCCTTCCTGGCGATCGGCCTCGGCTACGTCGTCCTGGCCCTGGCCCCCAACATCACCGTGCTCGTGCTCGCCCTCCTCGTCATGGGCACCGGCCTGGGCCTGCTCATGCCCAACCTCAACAACTGGGTCCTGGCCGAGGCCCCTGCTGCGGTGCGCGCCCGCTACGCGGGACTGCTGACCACGGCGCTCTTCCTCGGGCAGTTCCTCGCGCCGCTCGTCACCCAGCCGATCGTCGGCTCGCTCGGCATCCAGCCCACCTTCGGGGTGATAGCCGCCGGCGCGGTGCTGGTCGCCGCCGCCTACCACCTGGGTGGCCGCCGCTCGGCCCGCGCCCGGGCCGGAGCGCCCGGCCGGCCGGCCGAACCGCTCCAGGCCGAGCCGAACCCCCACACCACCGAAGGGACCGCCCGGACATGACCACCGCCGACCGCGCCGCCGTGCGCGTCGAGATCACCCTCGACCTCACCTGCGTCCACTCCTACCTCGGCTTCACCCGCTTCGAGCGCGCCGCCCGCCGGCACCGGGACACCGGCGGGACGCTCGACGTCACCTTCCTGCCCTTCCGGGTCTCCCCGGACGCCCCGGCCGCCGGACGGCCGCTGTCCGAGGTCCACGCGGAGTTCTTCGGCAGTGCGGAGAACGCCGCGCGGGCCACCGCGGGGATGGCGGAGACCGGCGCCCGCGAAGGGCTGGAGTTCGACTTCGCCCGCGCCGTCCACGTCGACACCTTCGAGGCCCACCGCCTCCTGGCCGCCGCCGGGGAGCAGGCGCTGGCGGAGCCGATGGCCGAGCGCCTGTTCCGGGCGTACCTGACCGACGGCCTGAACATCGGCGACGCGGCGACGCTCACGCGCCTCGCCGCGGAGATCGGCGTCCGACGGGCCGAGACCGGGCCCGAGGCGGACGCCGAGGCGTCGAGGCTCCGGGCCGAGCTCGACCGGGTGCGGGCGCTCGGCGTCCGCTCCGTCCCCCTCTTCCGGTTCGAGGGCGCCGGCCTCCTTTCCGGCGCGCAGCCGGAGGAGGCGTTCCGCCGCGCGATCGAGACCGCCGCCCGCAACGGCGGCTGAGCCGCCGCCCGTCGGCCGCCCGGGCGGCCCCGGTCCGGACGACCCCGCGCCCGCCCGGCGGGCGTCCGGTCGCGCGCTGCGCCGGCCGTGCCGCGCGGCCCCTGCCGTATCCCCACGTCCCGAGGAGAGACCATGCGTGCGAAGCGCACACGTTCCACCCGCGTCGGAGCGGTGGCCTGCCTGCTGCTCGCCCTCACGGCCACCGCCGGCCCGGCCCCCGCCGTCGCCGCGTCCGCGCCCGCGCCCGCCGCCGTCGCACCGGCGCCCGACGGACGGTCGGCCCAGGTCCTGGACATCAGGTCCTCCGCGGAAGGACTCTCGGCGCCGGCCACCGCCCGGCCCGGCAACGTGACCTTCCGCGTCACCACCACCGACCCCGCGTCCGGCTGGGTCTCGCTGGTGCGCCCGAAGCCGGGGGTGACGTTCGAGGAGTTCCGTTCCAGCCTCCTGAAGATCATCAACCACACGGCGCCGGACATCATCGAGGGCAGCGCCGAGCTGAGGGACCGGGCGGAGCTGCTCGGCGGCACGGTGATCCACCCGAACCTCCCGGCCTCGTTCAGCAAGACGCTGACGCCGGGCACGTACTGGTTCTTCGACTACCAGAACATCCGGAACGCCCAGCCGCGTTTCGCCACCCTCACCGTCGGCGGCGCGCCCGCCACCGCCCCGCGGCCCGTGCCCACCGCGAGCCTGACGGGGCGTCTGGTCGACGGCCGGCCGGTCTGGGACCTCCAGGGCACGGTCCGCGCCGGCCGCCCGCTGGTCTTCCGGAACGCGATGCCCGCCGGGCAGAACATCGAGGCGATCTTCTTCCGGCTCGCGGAGGACACCACGGAGGAGGACCTCAAGGCGTACATCGCCGAGTTCGGCGACCACGGCAAGTTCCCGGACCACTCGGGCGCCCTCGACCTCGCCCAGGGCACGGGCGGCCTCCCGATGAACTCCGGCGAGTCCTCGGTGCTGAACCTGACGCTCCAGCCGGGCCGTTACGCGGTGGTGGACTTCTTCGTGGACGCGAACGACGGCACCATCTTCATCAAGCGCGGCCACTGGAAGATCTTCGAGGTGCGCTGACCGCCGGCCGCCACCCTGTCGGCGTCCCCCACCGCCGGTGAGCGTTCCCTCCACCTGAGGCCCCTGAGGCCCCTGAGGCCCCGGAACCCCCAGAACCCCCGAAGCCCGGCCGCCGTGCGGCCGGGCTGCCGGGGCGCACCCCCCGAGCCGCCCACTCCCCGCCCGCATCGACCCGACTCGACCCGACTCGACGGAGACGATCACCCATGACCCTGCCCGACCTGACCGCCGACAACTTCCTGCGCATCGAGAGGGGTTCCGCCGACCCCGAGGAACTCGCCGCGCTGGTCGCGGTGCTGTTCTCCCGGATGACCGGACCGGAGGAACCGGACGGGACGTCCGCGGGCCGCCCCGTCGCCCGCTGGCAGCGCCTGGAGCGCGCCCCGGGCCACCACACCCCGCGCAGCTGGCGGGCGTCCGCCGCGAAGGCCCAGGCGGCCGCGCACCGCGGGAGGCACGAGTGACGACGCCGCTGCGCGCCGAAGAGGCGAGGATCACCGCGGAGCTGGACCAACTCCGCGCACGTCTGCGCGAGGTGACGGACCGTCTGGAGATCAGGGAGCTCTTCGACCGGTACGTCGTCGCGCTGGACACCGTGTGCGAGCGGGACTACGGCGACGACTGGTTCCGGACCGTCTTCACCGAGGACGCCCAGTTCGTCTTCCCGATCGGGACGCACCGGGGGGTGAGGGGATTCGCGGCCTTCCAGCGCGAGGCCCGCTCCTGGTGGGAGAGGACCCACCACGTCAGCGCCAACCACCTCGTGGAGCTGGACGGCGACCGGGCCACCCTGCGGGCACACCAGCTCGCCACGCACGTGCACGGTCCCGGAGGGCCGGAGGAGCACTTCCGGGTCGGCGGGCACAGTGAGGTCCGCGCCGTGCGCACGGCCGCCGGCTGGCGGTTCCACCGGCTGGTCTTCCGGATCGCCTGGACGTCGGGGGAGCCGCTGGAGTCCATGCGGGGCGTGGACTTCTGACCGCCGGCCGCCGGCCGGTCCGCGGGCGCGAGCCGGGGCGGACCGGCGGCGGGGAGCCTCAGTCGACGGTGAACAGGTGCCGCAGGGCCGGTGGGTACGCGCCCGCTTCGGCGGCGGTCGCGACGAAGCCCCCGACCAGCTCGGTCAGGCGTGCGACGCCCTCCTCGCCCAGCCGGGCGTAGGGGGCGGCGTCGAGGCGGTCCGTGTCGGACTCCAGCTCCTCGCGGAAGCGCCTTCCCCGCTCGGTGGGCGCGGAGTCCGAGCCCAGCAGTCCGCGGGCCCGCAGCCGCTCCTCGGAGGCGTCCCATTCCGCGCTCGTCCAGCCGTGGTTGGCGAGGACGGCCTCCTTGGGCACGCCGTCGCCGCTCGCCGTGTGCAGGACCAGGGCGTCGAGGCCGGCGAGTCCGGCGCCGAGCAGGAGGGCGATGTGTCCGTCGCCCCGGTACTCGCGCAGGCGGGTGGCGGCGTGCCACAGCGCCAGGTGCGGGGCGTCGGGCATCGGCAGGTCGGCCAGCGCGGCGTACATGGGGCGGCCCTGCGGGGCGCAGCCGGAGACGGCCCGTACGGCCAGTCCGGCCGCCTGCGCCATCTCGGGCGAGGAGACGACCTCCTCGCCGAGGAGGCGGCGCAGGAGGGTGTCGGCGGCCTCGGTCCGCAGGGCGACGACGGTCCGCGGGTCGACCCGGTCCCAGACCGCGGGGAGGTGGCGGGCGATCAGCCGGTGCGCGAGGCCGTTGAGCGCGGCGGTGGCCACGCCGGGGCCGACGCGGCCGAGCGCGGCCGTCTCGCAGGCGACGTGGGCGGCGAGGGGGTCCTCCACCCCGTACCCGGCCAGGCTCCGGCCCAGGTCGGGGGCGAAGTAGACGGTGCTGTGGAAGGAGTTGAGGACCGTCTGGCAGCGGCGGGCGACCGGGACGGTTGCGAGTGATGTGCTCATGACATGGCAGGTTAGTGAGGATTGATCCAGTAATGGAAGGGATGTCTGGAAAAATGCCTGAAAGTGAACAAATACTTGCCAGAGGTGAAGCACCCCCGGATGCCGGCCCCCCGCCCCCCGAGGCCCCGGAGGTGCGCCCCGTCGTCCTCGACGCCGGGGGCGTACCGGTCTCGGGGCTGCTCGCCGAGCCCCTGCGGACACCGCCCCGGGCCGTGGTGGTCGCCGTCCACGGCGGCGGGATGAGGGCCGGGTACTTCGACAGCCGGGCCCGTCCCGGCCTCTCCCTGCTCACCCTCGGTGCCGAACTGGGCTTCACCGTCCTCTCCCTCGACCGTCCCGGCTACGGCGTCTCCGCCCCCCACTTCCCCGAGGGGCTGCCGCTCGCCGACCAGGCCCGGACCCTCTACGCGGCCCTGGACGACTTCGCCCGCACCCACCCGCTCGGCGCCGGCTTCTTCCTGGTGGCGCACTCCAACGGCGGCAAGCTGGCGCTGACCGCCGCCGCCCAGGAACGCGGCGACTCCCTCCTCGGCCTGGACGTGTCCGGCCTCGGGACCCGGCTGGCCGTCACCCCCGACCAGCTCCCCGGCGCGGGCGCCCCCGGGGCCTGGCGCCGGCACTGGGGCGCCCTGCGCCTCTACCCGCCGGACGCCTTCCGGCTCGGCCGCGAACTGGTCGCCCCGGTGCCCGCGGTGGAGGCCCGGGAGGCGCCGCTGTGGCCCGAGGCGTATCCCGACCTCGCCGCCCGGGTGCGCGTGCCGGTGCGCTTCACCTTCGCCGAGCAGGAGCAGTGGTGGCGCTTCGACCCCGGGGCGGTGGCGGCGCTGACCGCCCCGCTCGCCGCGCCCAAGGTGCGGGTCGACCAGCTCCAGGACGCCGGGCACAACATCAGCCTCGGCTGGGCGGCCCGCACCTACCACCTCCAGGCGTTCGGGTTCCTGGAGGAGTGCCTCCTCGCCCGCGACGCGGCGATACCCCGGCCCCGGGACGGGGCCCTGAGGAGCCAGAGCCCCACGGCGGGAACGGAGCGGATCCACGCGGCCCTCCACCGGACGCGCGTGCCCGTCCCGGCGCCGGAACGCGCGGCGTGCTGAGGCCCGCGCGGAGCCAGGGAGGCCCGCGCGGGCGCGGGCCCCGGCGGCCCGCACCCACGAACCCGGGCCCGGCGCCCTCCTCCCCCCGGCGGCCTCGCCCCGCCGGCCGGACGGCGGAGGGGCCGGGCACCGGATCCCGAACGAGCAGCGGAACGACGACGAGAGGCTGGGACGCATGAACACCGACATCAGGGAACACGACACGGCCGGCGCGGAGCGGATCGTCCACGTGCGGGCCGCCCTGCTCGCCGGAGAGGAGGAGGAAGCGCCCGACCTCCACATCTTCCGCGGCCTCGACTGAGGCCCGCGCCCTCCGCCACGGCCGGA
This sequence comes from Streptomyces sp. NPDC004435, assembly GCF_042873895.1. Lineage (NCBI taxonomy): Bacteria > Bacillati > Actinomycetota > Actinomycetes > Kitasatosporales > Streptomycetaceae > Streptomyces > Streptomyces sp. NPDC004435. The sequence goes on from NZ_JBIAMB010000013.1 coordinate 26,349, forward strand.
TTCCACCCACGCGAGGAACGATGAAGCGCCCCCTGCACCACACCTTCCAGTCCCTGACGGTACGCAACTTCCGGCTGTTCACGGCGGGCCAGCTGGTCTCCGTGACCGGCACCTGGATGATGGTCGTCGCCCAGGACTGGCTCGTCCTGTCCCGGACCGGGAACTCGGCGACCGCCCTGGGGGTGGTCACGGCCCTGCAGTTCGCGCCGCTGATCCTGCTCACCCTCTGGGCGGGCGGGCTCGCCGACCGGTACGACAAGCGCCGGCTGCTCATGGCCGCCAACCTCGCCTCGGGCGCCCTCGCCCTGGGGCTGGCCGCCCTGGTGCTGGCGGGCGACGTGCGGCTGTGGCAGATCTACCTGTTCGCGCTCGGGCTGGGCACCGTCAACGCGGTCGAGGTGCCCGCCCGGATGTCCTTCGTGAGCGAGCTCGTCGGCCCCGAACTGGTGCCCAACGCCTCCGCGTTGAGCGCCGTGTACTTCAACGTGGCGCGGGTGGTCGGGCCGGGGGTGGCGGGCCTTCTGATCAGCCGGGTGGACACCGGCCCGGTGATGCTGGTCAACGCCTTCAGCTACCTCGCCACCTGGGTCGGGCTGCGCCTGATCCGGCCGGCCGAGCTCCACCGCGCCGCCCGGCGGCCGGCCCGGGCCCCGGTGGGGGAGGGGATCCGGCACGTGCTCTCCCGGAGGGACCTGGCGCTGCCGATGGCCCTCGTGGCGGTGGTCGGCATGTTCGGTTTCAACTTCCAGCTCACGCTGCCGCTGCTCGCCAAGGTGGTCTTCCACGCCGACGCCGCCGCCTTCGGCCTGCTGACCACGGCGCTGGCGGCCGGGTCGCTCGTCGCCGCGTTCGTGACGACGGGGCGCCGGACCAGACCGGGGCTCGGCCACGTCGTCGCGGCGGCGGCCGGTTTCGGAGTGGTGGAGGCCCTGGCGGCCCTCGCCCCCGGCTTCGGGGCGGCGGCCGCCCTGCTCTTCCTGACGGGCTTCGGGTCGATCTACTTCTCGCAGGCGGCCAACCACTGCGTCCAGCTCGGGGCGGACCCCGCGTACCGCGGCCGGGTGATGGCGCTGTTCACGCTGGTCTTCCAGGGCACCACACCGTTCGGCGCACTGCTCGTCGGTGCCCTCGCCGAGAGCCACGGCGCCCGGTCGGGGCTCCTCCTCGGCGGGGTGGCGTCGGCGCTCGCCGCCGCCGTGGTCCTCGGAGTCCACCGGACGCTCCCGCCGGGGGTGTCCCCGGAGCCGGGCGCGGCCGTCCCGGACCCGGCCGGCGGTGACCCGCGCGGGGCGCAGGCGTCCGCGGACCGGGCTCCCTGACCCCGGGGTGCCGACGCGGTCAGACGGTGTAGGGCTGTTCGAGGCGGGCGGTGCGCAGCGCCCTGCCCCACCAGGCCACCTGGTCGATCAGCTTCTTCGCGGCCCCGTCGGCGCCCTCGGGCGCGCCGCCGTCCTCGCCGAACGCGCCCCACGGGTTGTGCAGGCTGACCATCTCGCGCACCGTCATCGCGTGCACCTCGGCGAAGACCTGGCGCAGGTGCTCCGCCGCGCGCAGGCCGCCGCCCATCCCGCCGTACGAGACGAGTCCGACCGGCTTGGCGGCCCACTCCTGGAGGTGCCAGTCGATGACGTTCTTCAGCGAGGCCGGGTACGAGTGGTTGTACTCCGGGGTCACCACGATGAACGCGTCCGCCGCCGTGAGCCGCGCCGACAGCGCGTCCTTGACCAGCCGGACCTCCTCGGCCGGCGCCTCGCCCATCGCGGGCATGGCCAGGGGCAGCGGGTGGTCGAGGACGTCGATCACGTCGACGGTCACGTCGTCCCGGCCGCGGGCCTGGTCGGCGACCCAGTGGCCGACCTTCTCGCCGAGACGGCCGCCGCGGACGCTGCCGATGATCACGGCGAGGGCCAGGGGCTGAGCGGACATGGGATACCTCCAGGGGGACGGCGTGGACCGGGGGAAGGGCGGGCCTTCCGAAAAGTAAACTACACCGTGCAGATCAGAAAGTCAGCCCTTTGCCCCGTACAGACGGAGGAAGGCGTCGACGCCCGCGTCGACCGACGCGTCCACCTCGGCCTGGGGGAGGGGGAGGGCGCCGTGGAAGGAGCGCTCGTACACCTCCGAGGTGGCGAGCTGGGTGAAGTGCGCGGCGGCGCGCGCCGGGTCGTCCGCGCGCAGGTGGCCGGCGGCGGTGAGTCCGGCCAGCCGGGCGGCGAGCCGCTCGGCGATGCGGCGGGGTCCCTCCTCCCGCCAGCTGTCGATGAACTCCGGGGGCAGCCGCGGCGCCTCCGCGAAGATCACGCGCACCAGCGCGAAGTGACCCTCGAAGCCCTCCTGGGGGGTGGCGAGCGCGCGGCCGAGCGCGGTCAGGCCCGCCGTCAGGTCCGCCGGGTCGGACAGGTGCCGGTCGATGAGCTCCTCCTGATGGGCGGCGACCGCGTGGGTGCTCTCCCTCAGCACGCTCAGGAAGAGCTGCTCCTTGTCCTGGTGGTGGTTGTAGATGGTGCGCTTCGAGACCCCGGCCTCGGCGGCGATGGCGTCGACGCTGGCGCGGGTGAAGCCCTCGCGTCCGAAGACGGCGCGGGCGGCGCAGTCGATGGCGGCGCGCTTCGCCGGCCGTCCTGAGCGGGGTGCGGTGGTCTGCTCCACGGGGCTCGCCTTCTCTGAAAATGCACTGGGTGGTGTACATGAGGTACTGCACGGTGTAGTTTACATCTGCGGGCGGGATTCCACGAGGAAATCCGACCCCCGTCTTCCGCGTGTCCGTCCCGCCCGCATCCCCCAGTCGTCCGCCCCGCCACGGCGGGGCGCGCTCCGAGGAGACGCCATGTTCGGCAAGCTCACCGTCACCAAGATCTTCTGCACCGACCTCGACACGATGGTCGCCTTCTACCGCGACCGGCTCGGACTGGCCGTCCGCGAGGAGTACCCGGGGCACACCGTGGTCTTCGACACCGGCCACGGCGGCGAGCTGATCATCAGCAAGGGCGACAAGCCCGTCCACATCGCCTTCACCGAGGCCGAAATCCCCGCCGCGCACGCCGCGCTGAAGGACCTCGGCGCCACCGAGATCGTCCCCCACAAGACCGGTGAGCGCTTCGAGCTGACGGACCCCGAGGGCAACCACCTCATCTTCGTCAACGCCTGACCCCGGCCGCCGCGTTCGGCCCCGGCCCACCGGCCCACCGGCCCACCGGCCCGAGCACCGGCCGGCTCTCCGCCCGACCCGGCCCATCGGCCCGGCCCATCGGTCCCGCGCATCGGTCCGCTCTCCGTCCGGCCCGGCCCACCGGTCCGCCGACCGTCCGACCCGGCCCACCGGCCACCGGTCCGCCCACCGTCCGACCCGATCTCTCTCCTCCCCCCTCTCCGGGCCCCGCCCCGGCGGCCCGGCCCCGCACGTACCGGTCCGCGCCGTCGTACGCCCCGCTCCGCCGGGGCGGCCCGCGCCTCCCCCCACCCGTCCACGAAGGAAGAGGCCCCCATGCCGCACTCGCTCACCTCCCCTTCGAGCGCAGCCCCCGGACGCACGCGCCGAAACCTCCCCCGCTACCTCACCTATCTGGCCGGCTGTCTCGTCTTCGCCGCGGGAGCCACCCTGTTCATCCACTCCGGCCTCGGCGTGGACCCGCTGGACGTCCTCTCCCTCGGCCTGCTGGAGCACTTCCCGCTCACCATCGGCCTGGCCCAGGCGCTCATCGCCGCCGTCTGCATCGTCATCTGGTCGCTGTGGAACCGCTGCCGCCCGGTCCTGATGCCCTTCGTCACCTTCCTCCTCTGCGGCAGCCTCATCGATCTGATGCGCCTGGCGGACCTGGACGCGATCGCCCCGGTGCCCGCCCTGGTCGTGGCCGTCCTGCTGTGCGCCTACGGATCGGCCCTCATCATCATGAGCGGCACCGGCATCCGCGCCATGGACCTCCTCGTCATCTCCCTGCACCGCAAGTGGCACCTCCCCTTCTGGGGGGCCAAGATCGGCGTCGAGGCCGTCCTCCTCGGGGCCGGGTGGCTCCTCGGCGGCCCGGTGGGCGTCGGCACCCTCGCCTTCCTCGTCTTCGTCGACGGACTGATCCAGCCCCTGATGGCCTTCAACACCCGGGCCCTGCACCTGCCCAACCTCGGCCTCGCCCCCGCCCCCCGCACCCCCCGCGGCGACCTGGCCCTGGGCGGTGCCCGATGACCACCGCCGCCAAGCCGCCCACCGGCACCGCGGACCGGGCACCGTCCCCCACGCCCCGTTCCGGCACCCTGCCGCTCGTGCTCTTCGCCTCGACCCTCACGGTGATGGCGGGCTCCATCCTCGCCCCCGTCGTCCAGGTCATCCGCGAGGACCTGGCCCTCAGCGGCACCGCCGCCGGCCTCATCGTCACCGCGCACAGCCTCGCCATCGCCGTCGCCAGCCCGCTGGCGGGTTGGATGCTCGACCGCTGGGGGCTGCGGCTCCCCCTCGCCGGCGGCCTCGCCGTCTACGGTCTGGCCGGCGCCACCGGCCTCGTCACCGAGGACTACGCCACCCTCATCGCCGGCCGGATGGTCTTCGGCGTGGGCGCGGCCCTGGTCTTCACCGGCACCACCCTCGCCCTGCTCAACCTCTACCAGGGGAGCGACCGGGAGCGGGCCATGGGCTGGCGGTCGACGGCGACCAGCATGGGCGGAGTGCTGTGGCCGCTCCTGGCCGGCGCCGTCGGCGGGATCTCCTGGCACCTGCCGTTCGGCGTCTACCTGCTGGGCCTGCCGCTGGGCCTGGCCACCCTCTTCCTGCTGCCCGGCGGGAGCCCGGCCGGCGAGGGCGGTCCGGCGGAGCGGATCGGCACGAGGCCGCTCCTGCGCCGCCACCGCGTCCTCCTCGTCTGGTACGCCCTGCAGTTCTCCGCCTCCCTGCTGCTCTACGCGCTGCTGCTCTTCCTCCCCCAGCGCCTCTCCGAGACGGGCGTGGACGATCCCCTGCTGGTCTCCCTCTACACCGTGGGCATGTCCGCCACGATGAGCGTCATCGGCCTCTTCTACGCACCGCTCGGCGCCCGGCTGGGCAGGATGACGCTGCTGCGCGGCGCCCTGGCCCTGTGGGCGGCGGCGTTCCTCCTCCTGGCCGCGGCGCCCTCGGCCCCCCTGCTGTTCCTGGCCCCGGTGCTCTTCGGCCTCGGCCAGGGGGTGTTCTTCCCGGTGACCACCGTCCTGATCGGGGAGGAGGTGCCCGTCGCGGTCCGCGGCAAGGCCACCGCCCTGTCGGGAACCGCCGCCTTCGCCGGGCAGTTCGTCTCCCCGCTCCTGGTGGGCCCGCTCATCCAGGCCACCTCGCCCACCACGGGCTTCCTGGTGGCGACGGCGCTGCCGGTCCTGGCGCTGGCCGCGGTGTGGCGGGTGCGCGTCGAGGGTGCCAGGCCGGCCGAGGACGCCGGCGACGGCCCCGAGGTCGCCGCGGCCACTCCGGCGGCCCCGGCGCCCTGACCATCGGAAGACATGGGCGAGAAGCACCTCGCACACGCGAAGCCCCGGCCGGGATCCCCGAGCCGGGGCTCCGCCATGGCCGACCGCGACGGGGGATTCGCCGCGTCATGCCGAGCGCGGGGCGCTCTCGGATCCGGACACCGACCGGCCCGGTGTCGGCCTACGAGGTCATGGACGAAAGTGGGCTTCGCAGGGTCCGTCTGTACGATGCACGGGCGTCGTGCTCGACCTTCCCGGCGACCAGCGGGGTGCCGGATCACCTGCTCGCGATGCGGGCCGGGCACACGAAAGTGAAGACGACCCGGCGGTGGCACGTGACCGGACGTGGCGGACCTGCTCCCAGCAGCGGAAGCATGGGGAGGTCTGGCGGGGGGTGTGTGACAGATCGTGACAGATGAAGGTGTGAACCGGTGAGCGAGACCAAGATAGATACGCTGCAGTACCGCGTGGACGGGCCGGAACAGGCCCCCGTCCTCGTCCTGGGGCCCTCCCTCGGTACCACGTTCCACATGTGGGACCGCCAGATCCCGGAGCTGACCCGGGACCGGCGCGTCGTCCGGTTCGACCTGCCCGGCCACGGCGGCGCCCCCGCACAGCCCTTCACCTCCGTAGCGGAGCTCGGCGACCGGCTCCTCGCCACCCTCGACCACCTCGGCGTCCAGCGCTTCGGCTACGCCGGCTGCTCCCTCGGCGGCGCCGTCGGCCTCGACCTGGCGCTGCGCGCCCCGCACCGGGTGGCCTCGCTGGCGCTGGTCGCGACCGCGCCCCGCTTCGGCACCGCCGACGAGTTCCGCCAGCGCGGGGTGGTGGTCCGCACCAACGGCCTGGAGCCGATGGCCCGCTCCGCGCCCGAGCAGTGGTTCACCCCGCACTTCGCCGCCAACCAGCCCGCCATCGTCGACTGGGCCGTGCAGATGGTGCGGACCACCGACGCCCCCTGCTACGTCGCCGCCTGCGAGGCCCTCGCCGTCTTCGACGTCCGGGCCGCGCTCGGCAGCATCGGGGTGCCCGCGCTGGTCCTGGTCGGCTCCGAGGACCGGGTCACCGGCCCGGCCGAGGCCCGTACCCTCGTCGCCGGCATCGCCGACGCCAAGCTGGCCGTCGTGCCGGGCGCCTCCCACCTCGCGCCCGTCGAGCAGCCGGCCGCCGTCACGGACCTGCTCCTGGAGCACTTCTCGGCGACCGGCCACGACACCAGCGGCACCCTCGCCGTACCGCCGCCCGTCCCCGCGGCGCCGCCGGCCCCCGCCGAGCCCGTCCCCGCCCCGGCCGACGCCGAGGAGGGTGAGGAGGCGGAGGAGACCCGCCCCGACCCGTACGAGAAGGGGCTGGGGCTCCGCCGCGAGATCCTCGGCGACGCCCACGTCGACCGGGCCCTCGCCGACGAGGACGCAGGCGACTTCCAGGAGCTCGTCACCCGGTACGCCTGGGGCGAGGTCTGGGCCAGGGAAGGGCTCGACCGCCGCACCCGCAGCGTCGTCACCCTCACGGCCCTCGTCGCCGGCGGGCACCGGGAGGCGCTCGCCGACCACACCCGCGCCGCGCTCCGCAACGGCCTCTCGCCCGCCGAGATCCGCGAGATCGTCCTGCACACCGCCGTCTACTGCGGCCTCCCCGCCGCGGAGAGCGCCCTCGGCACCGTCGGCCGCGTCATCACCGAGGAGACCACGCCCCCGGCGTAGGCCGCCACCCCCTCCTCCGGACCCCGCCGCACTCGCGGCCCGGGAGCCGCCGACGTTCCACCCGAGCCGGGCCCGCACGCCCGGCGTAGGGTGGGGCCGTGAAGCTGACCAAGAAGTCCCACGCGTGCGTGCGGCTGGAGAAGGACGGGCGGACGCTCGTCCTGGATCCCGGGGCGTTCACGGAGCAGGACGCGGCGCTCGGCGCCGACGCCCTCCTCGTCACCCACGAACACCCGGACCACTTCGACGAGGGCCGGCTGCGTGCCGCGCTCGACGCCGACCCGGCCGTCGAGCTCTGGACCCTCCGCAGCGTCGCCGCCCGGCTGGCCGCCGCGTACCCCGGCCGCGTCCACACCGTCGGACACGGCGACACCTTCACCGCCGCGGGCTTCGACGTCCAGGTCCACGGCGAGCTGCACGCCGTCATCCACCCCGACATCCCCCGCATCACCAACGTCGGCTACCTCGTCGACGGCTCCGTCTTCCACCCCGGCGACGCCCTCACCGTCCCCGGCACCCCGGTCGACACCCTGCTGCTGCCCGTCATGGCCCCGTGGAACAAGATCTCCGAGGTGATCGACTACGTCCGCGAGGTGAAGCCGCGCCGGGCGTACGACATCCACGACGCCCTCCTGACCGACCTCGCCCGGCCCCTCTACGACCGGCAGATCGGCGAGCTCGGCGGCACCGACCACCGGCGGCTCGACCCCGGCGCCTCCGCCGAGCTGTGAACCGGCTCCGGGCCGCTGTCGGTGCCCGCCAGTAGGCTGGGCGTCATGCGCATCGCGACCTGGAACGTCAATTCGATCACCGCCCGACTGCCCCGGCTGCTGGCCTGGCTGGAGAGCAGCGGCACCGACGTGCTCTGCATCCAGGAGACCAAGTGCACCGCCGAGCAGTTCCCCACCGAGGAGCTGCGCGCGCTGGGGTACGAGTCGGCGGTCAGCGCCACCGGCAGGTGGAACGGCGTGGCCCTGCTCTCCCGCGTCGGCTTCGAGGACGTGGTGACGGGCCTGCCCGGCGGCCCCGAGTACGACGGCGCGCAGGAGCCCCGGGCCATCTCCGCCACCTGCGGCCCGGTCCGCGTCTGGTCGGTCTACGTGCCGAACGGCCGCGAGGTCGCCCACGAGCACTACGCCTACAAGCTGCGCTGGCTGGAGGCGCTGAAGGCGGCCGTCGGCGAGGACGCGGCGGGCGAGCGCCCCTTCGCCGTCCTCGGCGACTACAACATCGCGCCGACCGACGCCGACGTCTGGGACATCTCCCTCTTCGAGGGCGCCACCCACGTCACCGAGCCCGAGCGCGCGGCCCTCGCGGGGCTGCGCGAGACCGGCCTCACTGACGTCGTCCCGCGCCCGCTCAAGTACGACCACCCGTACACCTACTGGGACTACCGCCAGCTCGCCTTCCCCAAGAACAAGGGCATGCGCATCGACCTGGTGTACGGCAACAAGCCCTTCGCCGAGGCCGTCAAGGACAGCTACGTGGACCGCGAGGAGCGCAAGGGCAAGGGCGCCTCCGACCACGCCCCGGTCGTCGTCGACCTCGACCTCTGACCCGGCCCCCGATCCGGGTTTCCGGCCTCGGTGACCTGCGCGGGCGGTCCATAACGATCTCAGCGTGCCGGGTGGTGGTCCGGCGGGTGGCGGTGCGACGCTGTTCCGATGAACATCCCGTTTCTCGACCATTGGCGCAAGCGGCGCGAACCGGACCCGTCCCCGCTGGCCGCGGCCTTCGACCGCGACCCGGAGGGCGTGACGGAGCTGCTCGCCGAGTGCGAGCTGCTCCGCGCCCGCGTCGAGGCGGCGGGCGTGGCGCTCGACGACACCCCGCGCTCGCTCCAGGAGCTGGACCAGCTCCCGCCGCGCTGGCGTGACGATGCCGAGGAACTGCCCTGGTTCGGCAACGACGCGGGCCTCTACCTCGGCACCGTCGTCGTCCGGAACGTGCCGGGCGCCCACTGGCGGGTGTGGCCGGGCGGCGGCCCGGTCGTCGTCCTGGAGTCCGGCCGGGAGATCCCCGTCGTCGAGTACGGCGTCGAATGGGCGATGTCCGGTGCCCCCCAGCTCTCCCAGGTCTACGCGGAGGCCGCCGAGGAGTGAGCCCTCCTCGCGCCGCGCCCTGCACCACCCGATTGCCGTAAATACGGCTAATACCGTCTTGCCCGCTTTCAGGCGTGTCGGGTGTGAAGTCCCTTTTCTCGGCGGATAGTTTGCGCTGTCTCGACACAACGCGTCGGCACACCGCTGAGAAATGGGGCAGGGCAGCGTATGACCGTCGATCCGCTGATCGAACTGCGTGGCGTGAACAAGCACTACGGCGCGCTGCACGTCCTCCAGGGCATCGACCTCACCGTCGGCCGCGGCGAGGTCGTCGTCGTCATCGGCCCCTCGGGCTCCGGCAAGTCCACCCTCTGCCGCGCGGTGAACCGGCTGGAGACCATCGAGTCCGGCGAGATCCGCATCGACGGGCGGCCCCTTCCCGAGGAGGGCAAGCAGCTCGCCCGGCTGCGCGCCGAGGTCGGCATGGTCTTCCAGTCCTTCAACCTCTTCGCCCACAAGACCGTCCTCGCCAACGTCTCCCTCGCCCAGATCAAGGTCCGCGGGCGGAAGAAGGAGGAGGCCGACCGGCGCTCGCGCGAGCTCCTGGACCGGGTCGGCCTCGCCGCCCACGCCGAGAAGTACCCGGCGCAGCTCTCCGGCGGCCAGCAGCAGCGCGTCGCCATCGCCCGCGCCCTCGCCATGGACCCCAAGGCCCTCCTCTTCGACGAGCCCACCTCCGCCCTCGACCCCGAGATGATCAACGAGGTCCTGGAGGTGATGCGGCAACTCGCCCACGAGGGCATGACCATGGTCGTCGTCACCCACGAGATGGGCTTCGCCCGCTCCGCCGCCAACCGGGTCGTCTTCATGGCCGACGGCCGGATCCTGGAGGACCGCGCCCCCGAGGAGTTCTTCACCGCCCCGCGCAGCGACCGCGCCAAGGACTTCCTGTCCAAGATCCTCTCGCACTGACCGGGGTGGGAACCATGCAGCGCTCGCACCGACGTCCGGCCGCCCTCGCCCTCGCCCTGCTGCTCGCCGCCACGGGCTCCCTGCTCGCCGGCTGCGGCCGGCCCGGCAGCCCGCCGGTCAAGGGCCCTCAGCCCGACCAACTCCCCTCCTATCGCGTCCGGTCGGACTTCCGGCTGCCGGAGTCCTCCACGTGGAGCCGGGCGCGCAAGCGCGGCCGGCTGGTCGTCGGCGCCAAGGAGGACCAGCCGTACCTCGGCGAGAAGGACCCCGCCACCGGCCGCTACTCCGGCTTCGACATCGAGATCGCCAAGATGATGGCCGCCTCGCTCGGTTTCGACCCGGCGACCGGCGTCGAGTTCCGCACCATCGCCTCCGCCAACCGCGAGACCGCACTGCAGAACGGGCAGATCGACTACTACGTCGGCACCTACACCATCAACGACAAGCGCAAGGAACTCGTCGGCTTCGCGGGCCCGTACTACGAGGCCGGCCAGTCCCTCCTCGTCCGCACCGACGAGGACGACATCCACGGCCCCCAGGACCTCGACGGCAAGCGCGTCTGCTCGGCCGCGGGATCCACCCCGTACCAGCGCATCCAGCAGGACTACCCGAAGGCCGACCTCGTCGCCTACGACACCTACTCGATCTGCGTCGACAACCTCCTCACCTATCAGGTCGACGCCGTCACCACCGACGACACCATCCTCATGGGCTACGCCGCCAAGGTCCCCGACGAACTCAAGCTCGCGGGGAAGCCGTTCTCGAAGGAGCCGTACGGGATCGGCGTGCCGCGCGGTGACACCGCGCTCCGCTTCGCCCTCGACGACGCCATCGCCGCGCACGAGAAGAACGGCGACTGGAAGAAGGCGTACGACGCGACCCTCGGTCTCTCCGGGGTCCCCGCCCCGACGCCGCCGCCCATCGACCGCTACCCGGCCAACTGAGGACCCCCACCGCTGACATGGACGTACTGACAGAGAACTTCTCGCTCTACGGCGAAGGTTTCCTCGGCACCCTCCAACTCACCGTCTACGCCTCGGCGCTCGCCCTCGTCCTGGGCTTCGTCATGGCGGCCTTCCGGGTCGCACCCGTCGGCTCCTTCCGGGTCTTCGGCACGGTCTGGGTCACCGTCCTGCGCAACACCCCGCTCACCCTGCTCTTCTTCGCGGTGATGCTGGGCCTGCCGCGCTTCGGACTGGTGCTGCCCTTCGAGGTGTTCGCCGTCCTCGCCCTCGGCTGCTACACCTCCGCCTTCATCTGCGAGGCACTGCGCTCGGGAATCAACACCGTCCCCGTCGGGCAGGGCGAGGCCGCCCGCAGCCTCGGGATGAGCTTCACCCAGACCCTCGGCGCGGTCGTCCTCCCGCAGGCCTTCCGCTCGGTGATCCCGCCGATCGGCTCCACCCTGATCGCCCTCGCCAAGAACTCCGCCATCGCCGGCGCCTTCAGCGTCACCGAACTCCTGGGCACCTACAAGACCTTGAGCGAACTCGGCTACAACATCATCTGGACCTTCGTCTGGATCGCCGTCGGCTACCTGATCATCACCCTCGCCATCAGCGCCGTCTTCAACGTCATGGAGAAGCGCTGGGGGGTGGCCCGATGAGCCGCACGCCACACGCCAGCGCCCTCTACGACATCCCTGGACCCCAGGCCCGCCGCCGCCACCTCCTCTACGGCCTGGCGTCCACCGCCGTGATCCTCGGCATCGCCGCCTGGATCCTCTATCTGCTCTTCGACACCGACCAGTTCACCGCGGTGAAGTGGCGCCCCTTCCTCTACGAGGGCATCCAGGAACTGCTCCTCGAAGGGCTCGCCAACACCCTCAAGGCGTTCGCGCTCGCCGCCGTGTTCTCCCTGGCGCTCGGCGCGGTCCTCGCCGTCGGGCGGCTCTCCGACCACCGGCCGGTGCGCTGGATCGCCACCCTGCTCGTGGAGTTCTTCCGCGCCATGCCGGTGCTGGTGATGATCTTCTTCATCTTCGTGGCGCTCAAGGTGCAGCCGCTGCCCGCGCTCGTCGCCGGACTCACCCTCTACAACGGCTCGGTGCTCGCCGAGGTCTTCCGCACCGGCGTGCACGCCGTGCCCCGCGGGCAGGGGGAGGCGGCGTACGCCCTGGGCATGCGCAAGACCCAGGTCATGACCTGGGTCCTGGTGCCGCAGGCGGTCCGCGCGATGCTGCCCGCCATCATCAGCCAGCTCGTGGTGGCGCTGAAGGACACCTCGCTCGGCTACCTCATCACCTACGAGGAGTTCCTCCAGGCCGGCAAGCTGATCGCCTCCAACCTCGACTACGACCTGCCGTTCATCCCGGTCGTCCTCGTGATCTCGCCGATCTACATCGGCATGTGCATGCTGCTCTCCTGGTTCGCGACCTGGGTCGCGCGACGGGAGCGCCGCGACCCCCGCACCAAGGGGGTGGACGTCGCTCCCGCCGCACCGGTGACCACGCTGCCGGGCCGCGAGTGACCCCCGTACGGGCCCCCGCACGGGCCTGAAACCGGCCCGGCAGCAGCCGTGATCACTCCTCCCGCATCGGCACCGACAGGTACGAGGGATCGGACGCGGGGGAGGAGAAGGTCAGCTGCGCGCCGGCCGGGTTGTGCTCGATGTACAGCGGGTCGACGGTGTCGACCACGAGCGCCAGCCGGTGTCCGGCCGGGACGTCGTAGGCCGTGGAGAAGAGCTCCAGGTCCACGGCGAACGGCTTGCCCGGCGTCTTGTCGTGGAAGGTGTACGGGGCGTTGCTCACCAGCTTCCCGACGCCGAGCGGGCCCACGTCGTAGAGGTACGCGACGAAGGTGCCGCTGGACCTCGTCGGCGTGACCGTGGTGTGCAGCACCGGCGTGCCGCGCACCGCGGCGCCCGAGCCGTACCGCCCGGACTGCCAGACGGCGGCGAAGGAGCGGGGGAGGAGGGGGACGGAGACGGCGGGCGGGGTCTGCGCCAGCTGGTCGAGGAGGTTGCTGAGCAGGACGATGCCGCCGTTGGCGCCGGAGTCGACGTTGGCCCAGACGTGCTCGGAGTCGTTCAGGGCGAGCCGCTCGCGGTGCGCGTTCACCGACTTCCAGTCGGCGTACCCCTCGTAGCCGCCGTCGGAACGGGGCTTGAGCTGGACGGGCGGCTCGCGGTCGATGCCGTTGTCGGTGCCCTTGAGGTAGCGGTCGAACCAGCGGTGGGCGCTGGTCCAGGTGTCGTTGGGCAGGCCGAGGATGCCGGTGGCCTCGGCGGTGGCGTGGTCGCCGGGGCGGAACTCCAGCCGCTTGGGGCCCTTCAGCTTCTCGTAGAAGCTCGCGTACTGGTTGGGCGGGAAGATGGTGTCGCCCCAGGCGTTGCCGAGCATGACGGCGGCGCCGTTGGCGTTGATCCGGTCGAGGTACGTGGCGGCCGACCGCTGCCGGCCCCAGGCGATCATCTCGTCCTCCTGGTCCAGGTTCGACGAGAGGAAGTCGCCCAGGATCTTCTCCAGTTCGGGGCCCGGCCTGCCGGTCAGGTACCCGGCGCCGCCGAGCAGGGCGGCGGCCTGGAGGTGCTGGGTGCGCCCGCTGTAGATGGACTCGATGAGGTCGGCCCAGCCGCTGAGCGCGGCGACGGCCTTGATCCGGGAGTCGTGGGCGGCGGCGAGCAGGGAGATTCCGGCGCCGTAACTCACCCCGGCCATGCCGACCTTGGCGGGATCGGCCGGGGTGTTGGCGAGCGCCCAGTCGATCACCTTCGTCGCGTCGGCGACGTCCTTGGGTCCGGCGGTCTCGATCTCGCCGCCGGACTCCCAGAAGCCGCGCGAGTTGTAACTCACCACGACATAGCCGGAGTCGGCGAGCTTCCGGGCCTGTGCGAGGTACTCGATCTGGGGCATGGCCCAGCTGGTGGGCAGCACGATCACGGGGTAGCGGGCGGAACCGCCGGCACCGGCGGGTGTGACGACGTTGGCCTTGAGGACGGTGCCGCCGTCGCCGGCGATGTCCACGAACCGGATCGACGTGCCGCTCTCGGCGGCCTGGACGGCGGGCGCCACGGACAGGGCCGTCCCGGCCACCAGGACGGCGGAGGCGGCGAGGGCCAGGGATGTGCGCACGGGCCACTCCTCGATGGGGGGTCACTGATGGGGGGCAGTGAAGTGGCCCGACGCTATCCGCGGTGTGCTACCCGTGGTAACCGGTCGGTAAGTTACGTGCGGGTAACGATTGGGGGGCGGGTGCGGGTGCGGGTTCGGGATGGTGGTCGGCGGGCCCGGAGGGGCCCGGCGGGGCGGGGCAGGGCTTCGGGCCCGGCGCCCTGCCCCCACCCCATGCCACCCCGCCCCGCCGGGCCCGTGCCGCCTACCCCGCCGCCGCGGGCACGGTCGCCGGAGCCTCGCGCAGCGCCTGCGCCGCAGCGAAGTCCGCGTACGCCTCCCCGTGCATCCCGGCCGCCAGCAGCATCGCCGACCGGTCCGTCAGCGCCCGGGCCTCCGCCGCCGGGGAGAGCCGGCGGGCCAGCGCCACTCCCTCGTCGAAGAGCGGACGCAGCGGGCCGTGGACCCGGCGGGTGCCGCCCTCGGTGCGCAGTGCGACGCGGAGCGTGAACCGCCGGTGCGCGGTCACCAGTTCCGGCAGCCCTCGGTCCGGATCGGCCTCGGTCCGCCGCCTCAGCTCCGCCACCCGCGCCTCCAGGGACTCCGTCGACCCGTCGAACGCACGTCGCACGTCGGGCGTCCAGTGCATCGGGTCCTGGCCGAGGAAGGGGACCGGCGCCTCCGCCGAGGCGGGCGGCTCGTCCGCGCGGCCCGACAGCAGGAGGAGCGTGACCCACCAGGCGAGGGTGTTGCCCCCGCGGGGGTCCCCCTCGGCGGCGAGCCGGGCGAGCGCCTCGCCCGCCTCCCCGCGGTGTTCCGCCGCCTCGCGAACCCTCCCGGCCCGGTCCAGCACCTCGGCCTGCCGCACCAGCGACCACACCAGGAACGCCGCGGTCGTGCGCCCCTCGGCCACCGTCGTCCGCAGTTCCGCCAGGAACGCCCCGAACGTCTCCACCGCCTCCCCGGCCCGCCCCGCGGCCTCCAGCACCGCCGACGTCTCGACCGCCCCCCAGAAGTCGGATCCCGCCGGCCGCCCGTGCCACTCGGCCGCCTCCGCGTACCTCCCCTCCTCCATCAGCACCGTGACCAGCCGCCCGCTCATGGCGTGGGGCTGCCCGGTCCGGCCTCGCTCGTACTCCGCCCGGCCGAGCGCGGCCAACTCCTCGCACAGGGCCCGGCCCTCGGCGCGCCGCCCCAGCTCGAACAGCGCCCGCTGGTGCCGGTCGAGGGCCCGGCGCAGCGTCTCCGCCCGCTTCGCGTGGTCCTTCCGCATCAGGCGCGCCACCTCGACCGCCTCCCCGGCCAGCTCCTCGCTCCGTGCGGGCGTCGCGCCCGTCTGGCTCAGCGCCGCCCCCAGCGACCAGGCCAGCTTCGGCGCGTACGCGTCGGGGCTCACCCGTGCCAGCACCCGGTACGCCTCCACCTGCTGAGGAATCGACAGCCGCCACGACGCCAGCAGCAGCACCCGCGCCCTCAGCACCTCGTCCTCGTTCACGGCCCTCACGTTCCCCGTCCCACCCCTGTGTGTCATGGCGGAGATTCTGGGCGTCGGCCGACAGCCCGGACAAGGCGCGCGAACTGTGCGTTCCGTCCTACGAAAACCGGCTCTGACCTGTCATGATGGACACGTCTTCACCCCTCCTCCAGGCTGGACCCGTGAAGCGGACGAGCCTTCCCGACGTGTTCGACCCACGGATCCACGCCGCAGGGCCGCCCCACGACGCCTACCGGGAACTCCGGGACCGGGCGCCCGTCGCCCGGCAGGACGAGCCCGCGGTGCTCGGCTGGCCGGCCGGTCCGGGGTTCTGGGCGGTGACCCGGCACGCCGACGTGGTGCGGGTGCTCAAGGACGCGGGGACGTACTCCTCCTGGCTCGGGGCCACCCAGATCCGCGACCCCGACCCGGCCGACCTGCCGTTCATCCGGCGCATGATGCTCAATCAGGACCCGCCGGAGCACGGCCGGTTGAGACGGCTCGCCAGTCGCGCCTTCACCCCCCGGCGGATCGAGCGCTTCGAGGCGACCGCCCGCGCGCGGGCCAGGCGGCTGCTCGCGGCGGCGCGGGAGGAGGGTGGCGAGGTCGATCTCGTCCGGGCCGTCACCGACGACTACGCCCTGCTCAACCTCACCGACCTCCTCGGGGTGCCGGCGGGCGACCGGGCGCTGCTGCACGCCTGGACCGAGCGGGTCATCGCCTACCAGGACCCGGACGAACCGCCGGTGCTCGGCGCCGACGGGAGGCCCGTCAACCCCAGGTCACCGGCGATGCTCGCCGAGATGTTCGGATACGCGCAGGAGCTCGCCGCGCACAAGCGCGAGCACCCCGCCGACGACCTCATGACCGCCCTCGCCACCACCGAACTCGCCGGCGCCGAACTGGAGATGTTCTTCTTCCTGCTCACCGTCGCCGGCAATGACACCGTGCGCTCGGCGGCGCCGGGCGGGGTGCTCGCCCTCTGCGGGCACCCCGGCGAGCAGGACCGGCTGTGGCGCGGCGAGGTGGGCATGGACACCGCCGTGGACGAGCTGCTGCGGGCGCACCCGCCGGTGCTCTCCTTCCGCCGCACCGCCGCCCGGGACGCCGAACTCGCCGGGGTGCGGATCGCGGAGGGCGACAAGGTCGTCGTCTTCCACGTCTCCGCCAACCACGACGAACGCGTCTTCGCCGACCCGCACCGCCTCGACCTCGGCCGCCGCCCGAACCCGCACGTCTCCTTCGGCGACGGACCCCACGTCTGTCTGGGCGCCCACTTCGCCCGGTTGCAGCTCCGCGTGCTCTACGAGGAGCTGAGGGACGCCTGCGCGGGCGTCGAGGCCGCCGGGACGCCCCGACGGCTCGTCTCCAACTTCATCAACGGGATCAAGTCGCTGCCGGTACGGCTGCGGGAGCCCTGAGCGCCGCCCGCGTCACGTCGGCCACCAGCTCGACGACGTCGGGGCCGTACGCCTGGGAGTTGACGACCTTCAGCAGCAGGACGAACGACCCGCCCCGGTGGGTGCGGGCCAGCCGCTCGTGGTGGCGGGCGAGGTAGCGGGTCGCCGCCTGGTTGGTGATCGCCCGCTGCCCGCAGAAGAGGAAGACCGGCCGCCCGCCGTCGCCCGCCGCGATCCGCGCGAGCACCACGTACTCGACGGCGCCCGGGTCCATCAGATACCGCTCGCCGCCGACCTCGATCGCGCCCCGCTCCTCGACCGGGTCCTTCTCCGTGTTCATGGAGAGCCCCGGCAGCAGGGTGCCGAGGTGGGCGGCCGACCGGCGGTTCGACCCCGGCCCGCCGAGGCAGAACTCGGTGCGGTCCCCGAAGCCCAGGTGGGTGCGGTCGTGCTGGACGATCTGCGCCTGCGCCCCGCAGTCCTTCACCAGCGCGGCGAGTTCGAGCAGCGCGAAGACGTCGAAGCGGTGCACCGCCCCGTCCCCGCCCGCCTCCCGGTTCACCACGAGCAGGCACTCCGCGTGGCCGGGCAGGCCGAAGAACGCCTGCTTGCGGCGGAGCCGCCGGCGCCACACGTAGGTCCGGGTGAGCCAGCCCAGGGACGCGCTGAGGCCGGTCGCCAGCACGCCGAGCACGATGTTCCGCAGGTCCTCGTCCATAGGGGCGCATGCTAGCGGCGGTCGGGTGACCGTTCGAGAGGGCCGGAAAGCGGTCCTGACCTCCGGGCGCCGGGGAAGTTACGCTGCGTGGAACGACGTTGACGGGAGGTCAGGGATGTCCGCATCCGGCCGGCGGTACGGGGTGATCGCGGCGGCGGTCGTGGCGGCGCTCTCGGTGGGTGCGGCGGCCCCGCCCACGACCGCTCCGCCCGGCGCGCCGGGCGACGTGCCCGTGAGGACGTCCGCCGGCGTGCCCGCGAAGGTGCCCGTCGCCGTCGGGTACGGCGGGGCCGTCGCCAGCGTCGACGCCGACGCGAGCGCCGCCGGCATCGAGGTCCTGCGGCGGGGCGGCAACGCGGTCGACGCGGCCGTCGCCGTCGCCGCCGCCCTCGGCGTCACGGAGCCGTACTCGGCCGGCATCGGCGGAGGCGGCTACCTCGTCCACTACGACGCCCGGAGCCGTACGGTCCACACCGTCGACGGCCGCGAGACCGCCCCCGCCTCGGCCGACGCCGGCCTCCTCACCGAGAACGGCGCGCCGCTCCCCTTCGCCGAGGCGATGACCAGCGGGCGGGGCGTCGGCACCCCCGGCACCCCCGCCACCTGGGCGACCGCGCTCGACGCCTGGGGCAGCAAGCCGCTCGGCGAACTTCTCGCCCCGGCCGAGCGCCTGGCCCGCGAGGGCTTCACCGTCGACGCGACCTACCGGGCCCAGACCGCGGCCAACGAGGCCCGCTTCCGCGACTTCCCGGCCTCCGCCGCGCTCTTCCTGCCCGGCGGCCGGCTCCCCGAGCTCGGCTCGGTCGTGAAGAACCCGGACCTGGCCGACACCTACGCGACCCTCGGCGAGCGGGGCGTCGGCGCGCTCTACCGGGGACCGATCGCCCGGGACATCGTCCGCACCGTGCGCACCCCTCCGGTCCGCGCGGGCGCGGACCGCGTCGTCCGGTCCGGCGACCTGACGGAACGGGACCTCGCCGCGTACCGGACGGTCCGGCGCGCGCCCACCGAGACCGCCTACCGGGGACTGCGCGTCCTGAGCATGGCCCCGTCGTCCTCCGGCGGCACGACCGTCGGGGAGGCGCTCAACATCCTGGAGTCCACGGACCTCTCGGCCGCCCCGGAGCCGCGTTACCTCCACCGCCTCATCGAGGCGAGCCGCATCGCCTTCGCCGACCGGGGGCGCTGGGTCGGTGACCCCGCCTTCGAGCGGGTGCCCGTGCGGGGTCTGCTCTCCCAGCGGTACGCCGACTCCCGTGCCTGCCTGATCCGCGACGACGCCGTCCTGCGCAGCCCGCTCGCTCCCGGCGACCCGCGTCACCCGGTGCCGTGCGGCACCGCCGGGGCCGCGGCGCCGACGACGTACGAGGGCGAGAACACCACCCATCTGACCGTGGCGGACCGGTGGGGGAACGTCGTCGCGTACACCCTCACCATCGAGTCCACGGGCGGCAGCGGCATCACCGTCCCCGGGCGTGGCTTCCTGCTCAACAACGAACTGACCGACTTCTCCTTCGTCCCCGCGAACCCGGCCGTCCACGACCCGAACCTGCCCGGGCCCGGCAAGCGCCCCCGCTCCTCGATCTCCCCGACGATCGTGCTCGACCGGCACGGCCTGCCGGTCGTGGCGCTCGGCTCACCGGGCGGCGCCACCATCGTCACCACGGTGCTCCAGACCCTCACCGGCTTCCTCGACCGGGGCCTGCCGCTCGTCGACGCCATCGCTGCCCCGCGTGCCAGCCAGCGCAACCAGGCCGACACCGAGCTCGAACCGGGCCTCTGGGACAGCCCCGTACGGACCCGGCTCGAAGCCCTCGGGCACACCTTCCGGCAGAACCCGGAGATCGGCGCCGCCACCGCGATCCAGCGCCTCCCCGGCGGGCGCTGGCTCGCGGCGGCGGAGACCGTCCGCCGGGGCGGCGGCTCCGCGATGGTGGTCCGGCCGGACCGCTGACCGGGCGCCTTGGCCGGTCCGGAAGGTGCGGCCCGGAGTGCCGTGAGGATCCGGGTGCCGCGGCGGTCCGGCCCGGAGTGCGGACAGGCGGGGCCCGGCGCCCCGGCGGTCCGGCTCAGAGCGCCGTGAGGATCCGGGGGCCCGCGTCCGTGACGGCGACCGTGTGCTCGGCGTGGGCGGCCCGGGAGCCGTCGAGCGTGCGGATCGTCCAGCCGTCCCGCGCCGTGTAGTGGCCGTCGCCGCCGCCCCCGACGAGCATCGGCTCGATCGCCAGGACCATGCCGTGCCGCAGCCGCATCCCGCGTCCCGGCCGCCCCTCGTTGGGCACCCCCGGGTCCTCGTGCATCTCCCGGCCGATGCCGTGTCCGCCGAAGCCGTCCGGGACGCCGTACCCGGCCTTCCGGCACACCGTGCCGACGGCGTGCGCGATGTCGCCGATCCTGTTGCCGACCACCGCCGCCGCGATGCCCGCCGCGAGGGCCTCCTCGGCGGCCCCGATCAGCCGGGTGTCCTCGGGGCGGGCACGGCCGACGGTGAAGCTGATCGCCGCGTCCCCGACCCAGCCGCGCAGCCGGGCCCCGCAGTCCACGGAGACCAGGTCCCCGTCCCGGAGGACGGTCCCGTCCGGGATGCCGTGCACGATCGCGTCGTTGACGGACACACAGACGACGCCCGGGAAGGGCACCGGGGCCCAGTCCGGGTGGTAGCCCAGGAAGGGCGAGCTCGCGCCCGCCCCGTCCAGCACCTCGCGGGCCGCCCGGTCCAGGGCGGCGGCCGGCACGCCCGGCGCCGCCAGCTCGCGCGCCGCCGCCAGGGCGCGCGCCACGATCCGGCCCGCCTCGCGCATGGCCGTCAGGTTCTCTTCGGTCTTGATCTCCACCATTCCCATTACTATACCGGTATAAAAATGGGAGGGGGTCGGTAGAGTGGTGAGCATGGTGCGCACCCCCCTGACCCCGGAAGAGCGCGAGCGCG
The DNA here is from genome assembly GCF_042873895.1 of Streptomyces sp. NPDC004435. Classification (NCBI taxonomy): domain Bacteria; kingdom Bacillati; phylum Actinomycetota; class Actinomycetes; order Kitasatosporales; family Streptomycetaceae; genus Streptomyces; species Streptomyces sp. NPDC004435. Next base: position 47,068 of record NZ_JBIAMB010000013.1, read on the forward strand.
GCGAGCGGCTCGGCCGACTGCTCCGCGACGCGCGCGGCGAGCGTTCGATGGTCGAGATCGCCGCGGCGGCCGGCCTCTCGGCCGAGACCCTGCGCAAGATCGAGACCGGCCGCGCCCCCACCCCGGCCTTCTTCACCGTCGCCGCCCTCGCCGGCGTCCTCGACCTGTCGATGGACGAACTGATCGTCCACTGCGCGCTGCTGCCCGTCTGAACACGGGCGGCGGCGGACCGCGAAGGGGCGGACCGCGAAGGGGCGGGCCGAGGCGCCGGGGCGCGGCGCGCCGCCCGGTGGCCGCCGCCCCTGCCGGGGTGGAGGCTGGAGGTGGGACGTCCGGGTGGACCGAGGCGTACCGCACGGAGCCTCCGCCCGGCGGGAAAGGGGCCGTGCCATGCGCATGCTCCTCAAGGTCGAGATGAACACCGAGTACTCCAACGACCTCATCCGGCAGGGCGCCATCCAGGGACTCATGCGGGAGGCGCTCGGGCGGATCCGTCCCGAGGCCGCCTACTTCACCGTCGAGAACGGCTGCCGCACCGGCTACTTCTTCTTCGATCTGGCCGAGACCGCCGACATGCCGTCGATCGCGGAGCCGTTCTTCATGCGGCTCGGCGCCAAGGTCCACTACTCGCCGGTGATGAACCAGGAGGAGATGGCCGAGGGCCTCAGCCGCATGTCCGGACGCGGCTGATCCCCGGCCGGCCCCGCGCGGCGGCTGGTCAGGGCGCCGCGACCGCGAGCTGGACCCGGCTGTGGAGGGGCCGCTCGATCTCGTCGAGGAGAGCGAGCGCCAGATCGGCGTGCGCGATCCGGCCCGGACCGTCCACGACCGCGCCGACCGCCGTCCGGTAGCCGCCGGCGGGCTCCGCCTCCGCGTTCAGGTCCAGCGGCGGCACCACCATCAGCCAGTCGAGCTCCGGCCCGGCCGTCGCCGTCAGCAGCTCGAACTCCACCACATGACCCTGCGCGAACGCCCGCCACGGCGCGGGGAAGTCCGGCGCGTCCATCAGCCGCACGCCGGCCGCGTCCTCCAGGGTGGTGGCGATCCCGAGCGTCAGCAGCCGGCCCACACCGGCCGCGGTGAGCCCGGCGGCCAGCGCCTTCGCCGTCGCCGCGAAGTGCTCCTCCGACGGCACGTCGAGGCGGACGGAGGCGTGCACGGCCGCGTCGTGCCCGGCGGCGAGCCCCGCCACCGACTCCCGGTCCGTCGCGTCCCCACGCGCCACGGTCACGCCCGCCCGCCCCAGGTCCGGATGGCGGGCCGGATCCCGCACCACGGCCGTCACCCGGTGCCCCCGGGCCACGGCCTCCGCCACGGCCGCCCGGCCGACCCGCCCGCCGGCGCCGAACACGATGATCTTCTTGCTGCTGTCGTCGTCGCTCATGGCCGGGACGGTAGGACGGAGGTGCCCGGTTACTTCAACGGTACCGGCGCGGCTACCGTCGGACCCATGAGCCAACTGCCCCCGATCCCCGTCCTGTTCGACGACCCGGAGTGCGCGGACGGCGCCGTCCAGCCGTTCCGCGTCGGCGACAAGTGGACCGGCGTGGTGCTGCGCTGCCTGGAGGCCGGCGCCGCCCGCCGCTTCGGCGAACTCCGTACCGCGCTGCCCTGGATCACTCCCAAGGTCCTCACCGAGACCCTCCGCTCCATGGAGCGCAGCGGCTTCCTCACCCGGAGCGTGTACGACGAGAACCCCCCGCGCGTCGAGTACGCCCTCACCCCGCTCGGCCGCTCCCTCCTCGGCCCGCTCGACACCGCCTGTGCCTGGGCCCGCGCCCACGGCGGCGAGGTGGGTGACGCGCGCGCGGCGTATCCGGGCCCGTGACCCGCACCCCGGCGCCCACCCCCTAGGGCCTGTCGTCAAACTCCCGTCTGCCCCGCGACGCCATGCACGCGCTCTCGCCGCACCGGACACAAGCCCGAGTACCCCAGTACGAGGGCATGTGCCCGGCGCTCCCCCAGCCTCCGGCCGGGGGGACCCCCAGAGCACGCACCTGACGCCGCGGGGCCGCCCTTCGGGCGACGACGGGAGTTTGACGACAGGCCCTAGGCTCTCCGCTCATGACGACCGACGACACCCCCGACAACACCCCCACCCCCGCGCCGCGCCTCCCCGACGAGCTGCGGCGCGGCCGCTACCTCAGTCTCACCACCTTCCGGAAGAACGGCACCGGCGTCGCCACCCCCGTCTGGTACGCCGTCGAGGGCGAGCGGGTGTACGTGTGGACCCGCACCGACTCCTGGAAGGTCAAGCGCCTGCGCAACGACCCCCGCGTCGAACTGGCCGTCTGCGATCTGCGCGGCAACGTCCCCGAGGGCGCCGTCAGGACCCCCGGCACCGCCCGGCTCGTCACGGGGGAGGAGCTGCGGCACGTCCGCAAACTGCTCTCCCGCAAGTACACCTACCAGTACTGGCTGGTCGACTGGCCGGCCACCCTCGCCCGCCTCGGCAAGCGCCCCCACACCGGGATCGTCGTCACCCTCTGAACCGGGCCGGGCCCACCCACCGGCAGGGCGCCGATGTGGTCCCCGGGGCACGGAAAGGAAAACGGTCCGTAGCCGTCCCGTAACACGACTGCGGTGCAATGCCCTGCGGCGGACCGGAAGGTCCCCTTCTACGGCAGGGCAGGTGCGCAGGCATGACGGTCACTCACATTCCGTCGGAGATGGCGGAGTTCACGCACTGGCTGGGCGGGCTCGCGGGCCGGGCCGAGCGGGTCGGCGGCTGGTGGGCCGTCTTCGCCGAACGGGACCCGGAAGGACTCCGCGCCTGCCTCGACGGCGCCGAACTGCTGCCCTGGGACGTCGTCGAGTCCCTCCTCCAGGACGTGGGGGAGGGAGCGGAACGGGGGCGGGAGCTGTACGCGGCGGCCGCCGGCGTCCACGACCGGAGGGCCGGCGGCGCCGCCGCGCTCGCCGCCCGCCGCGAACTGATGGAGCGCGAGCGGCGCCACGCAGAGGCCCGGATCCGGGAGCTGGGGGAGCTGCCGCCGGCCGCCGACCCCGAGGAGGCGGCACGGTTCGCGCACGACCTCGCCTGGACCCGCGACGACCACGCCCGCGCCACCGCCCGGATCGTGGACCTCACCGACCGCCTCGACCGGCTCCACGCGGTCCCGGCGCCGGGCGGCGACGCCGCGGGACCGGAGCGGCGGCGGCCCCGCGGAGCCCGGTACGCGGGGGCGGAGGGCGCCCCCGCCGAAGGGCCCGAGCCCGCCGTCGTACCCGGACTTCCCGTCGGCGCCGCCGCGCCGCGCGGCGCCCGCTTCCGCGTCCGCACCTCGGCGCGCACCGCCGACGCGCCCGAGCCGGCCGCCGCCCCGGCACCCGGCCCCGACGAGACGGAGGAGGCCGCGCGCGCAGCCGCCAACGCCGTCTACGCCCTCCGGCGGCTGCGCGCCCAGGGCCGTACCGGCGAGGTGCACGTGCTGCTCTGCGAGGCGCTCGGCGGACCGCCCGGCCGGCTGCCCGCGCTCGCCGCGGAGCTGCACCGCGCCGGGTTCGGCGCCGACTGGGGCACCCTGCTCTGGGAAGCGGCCTCGCTGCCGCCCGCCCGGCTCGCCGCCGTCGCCGGGGCGCTCGCCGACGCGGGCCGCGCCGACGACTGCGAGCAACTGCTGCGCCAGGGGCTCGCCCGGCCGGTGGAGGAGCTGGCCGGGGCCGTCGCCGGGCTCGTCACCGACGGCCACGACCGGGAGGCCCACGCGCTGCTCACCGCCTTCCTCCGGGTCCGCACCCCTGAGGAGGCGGCGCGGCTCGCGGCCGTGGACCCCGCGCTCCTCATGCCCCGGCTCGGCGCCGCGGCGCGCGGCCTGTCGCCCGCCGACGACCGTGCCCTGCGGCACGCGCTGCGGGTCGCCGGCGTCCTCGGCCCCTGAGGCCGGCCCCGTACGAGGGCGGAAAGGTGTGAGCGGGGAGGACTCATCCCGTGTCGGTACGTGTCCGGTGTGGACCACTCCGGTATGAAACATGATCGACTGCACTGCTTCCGGGCGGCAGTCTTGCTCCGGGGTGTGACGGGGCTTACGTTCTCCTCCTACGCATCGTGTCTACGGGCGTAGAGGCTCATCGACGCCGTGCCGAAGGAGCTGCTCATGACCGTCGTACGCGCCGCCCTCGTCCAGGCGACCTGGACCGGCGACACCGAGTCCATGATCGCCAAGCACGAGGAGCACGCCCGCGAGGCGGCCCGCCAGGGCGCCCGGGTGATCGGCTTCCAGGAGGTGTTCAACGCCCCCTACTTCTGCCAGGTCCAGGAGCCCGAGCACTACCGCTGGGCCGAGCCCGTGCCGGACGGCCCCACCGTCACGCGGATGCGGGAACTCGCCCGCGAGACCGGCATGGTGATCGTCGTCCCGGTCTTCGAGGTCGAGTCCGAGGGTTTCTACTACAACACCGCGGCCGTCATCGACGCCGACGGCAGCTACCTCGGCAAGTACCGCAAGCACCACATCCCGCAGGTCAAGGGCTTCTGGGAGAAGTACTACTTCCGCCCGGGGAACGCGGGCTGGCCGGTCTTCGACACCGCCGTCGGCAAGGTCGGCGTCTACATCTGCTACGACCGCCACTTCCCCGAGGGCTGGCGCCAACTCGGCCTCAACGGCGCCCAGCTGGTCTACAACCCCTCCGCGACCCACCGCGGCCTCTCCTCCTACCTCTGGCAGCTGGAGCAGCCCGCCGCCGCCGTCGCCAACGAGTACTTCGTCGCCGCCATCAACCGCGTCGGCGTCGAGGAGTACGGCGACAACGACTTCTACGGCACCAGCTACTTCGTCGACCCGCGCGGCCGGTTCGTCGGCGACGTCGCCTCCGACAAGGAGGAGGAACTCGTCGTCCGCGACCTCGACTTCGGCGTGATCGAGGAGGTCCGCCAGCAGTGGGCCTTCTACCGTGACCGCCGGCCCGACGCGTACGACGGGCTGATCCGGCCGTGACCGCACTGCACGCCCGCCACCGCGCCGTCCTGCCCGACTGGCTGGCGCTCTACTACGGCGAGCCGATCGAGATCACCCACGGCGAGGGCCGGCACGTCTGGGACGCGGAGGGCCGCCGCTACCTCGACTTCTTCGGCGGCATCCTCACCACCATGACCGCCCACGCCCTCCCCGAGGTCACCAAGGCGGTCGCCGAGCAGGCCGGCCGGATCGTCCACTCCTCCACCCTCTACCTCAACCGGCCGATGGTGGAGCTGGCCGAGCGGATCGCCGCACTCTCCGGCATCCCCGACGCCCGAGTCTTCTTCACCACCTCCGGCACCGAGGCCAACGACACGGCCCTGCTCCTCGCCACCGCCTACCGCAGCTCGAACCAGATCCTGGCGATGCGCAACAGCTACCACGGCCGCTCCTTCTCCACCGTCGGCGTCACCGGCAACCGCTCCTGGTCGCCCACCGGCCTCTCCCCGCTCCAGACCCTCTACGTGCACGGCGCGGTCCGCGGCCGGGGCCCCTTCGCCGGCCTCACCGACGAGCGGTTCACCGAGGCCGCCGTCGCCGACCTCGAAGACCTCCTCGGCCACACCCACCGCACCGCCGCCCTCATCGCGGAACCCGTCCAGGGCGTCGGCGGCTTCACCTCCCCGCCCGACGGCCTGTACGGCGCCTTCCGCCGGGTCCTCGACCGGCACGGCGTCCTCTGGATCTCCGACGAGGTGCAGACCGGCTGGGGCCGTACCGGCGACCACTTCTGGGGCTGGCAGGCGCACGCCCAGGCCGGACCGCCCGACATGCTCACCTTCGCCAAGGGCATCGGCAACGGCATGGCGATCGGCGGAGTGGTCGCCCGCGCCGAGATCATGAACTGTCTCGACGCCAACTCCATCTCCACCTTCGGCGGTTCACCCGTCACCATGGCCGCCGGCCTCGCCAACCTCGGCCACCTCCTCGACCACGACCTCCAGGGCAACGCCCGCCGGGTCGGCGGCCTGCTCATCGAACGGCTCCGCGCCGCCGCCGCGGGCGTCGACGCCGTCCGCGAGGTCCGCGGCCGCGGCCTCATGATCGGGATCGAGCTGGCCGACCCGGTCACCGGGCGCGCCGCCCCCGAGGCGGCCTCCGCCGTCCTGGAGGCGGCTCGCGAGGGCGGCCTCCTCATCGGCAGGGGCGGCGGCCACGACACCAGCGCCCTGCGCGTCGCGCCCCCGCTCTCCCTCACCGTCGCCGAGGCCGAGGAGGGCGCCGCCATCCTCGAACGAGCCCTCCGATCGCTCTAGTTGACAGGGAGTACTGGCGTGAGCAATCGAACCCTGATTACCGGTGGTCTCGTGATCACCGCCGCGGACGAGGTGCACGCGGATGTGCTGATCGAGCACGGCCGGGTGGTGGCGCTGGCGGCGCCGGGGACGCAGCAGTGGACGGCGGACCTGGTGATCGACGCCTCGCAGAAGTACGTGATCCCGGGCGGGGTGGACGCGCACACGCACATGGAGCTGCCGTTCGGCGGCACGTTCGCCTCGGACACGTTCGAGACGGGAACGCGGGCGGCGGCGTGGGGCGGGACGACCACGATCGTCGACTTCGCGGTGCAGGCGAAGGGCGAGTCGCTCCACGCCGGCCTGAACGCCTGGATGGAGAAGGCGGACGGGAACTGCGCCATCGACTACGCGTTCCACATGATCATGTCGGACGTGAACCCGTCGACGCTCCGGGAGATGCCGAAGCTCATCGAGCACGGCGTCTCCTCGTTCAAGCTGTTCATGGCGTATCCGGGCGTCTTCTACTCGGACGACGGCCAGATCCTGCGGGCGATGCAGGTCGCCGGCGACACCGGCGGACTGATCATGATGCACGCCGAGAACGGCATCGCGATCGACGTCCTCGTCGAGCAGGCGCTCGCCCGGGGCGAGACCGATCCCCGGTACCACGGGGAGGTCCGCAAGGCCCTCCTGGAGGCGGAGGCCACCCACCGGGCGATCCAGCTGGCCCGGGTCGCCGGCTCCCCGCTCTACGTCGTCCACGTCTCGGCCGAGGATGCGGTGGCCGAGCTGGCCCTCGCCCGCGACAAGGGGCTGCCGGTCTTCGGCGAGACCTGCCCCCAGTACCTGTTCCTCTCCACGGACAACCTGGCGGAGCCGGACTTCGAGGGCGCCAAGTACGTGTGCTCGACGCCGCTGCGCCCGAAGGAGCACCAGGCGGCGCTGTGGCGGGGGCTGCGGACGAACGACCTCCAGGTGGTCTCCACCGACCACTGCCCCTTCTGCTTCGTGGGCCAGAAGGAACTGGGCCGGGGCGACTTCTCGAAGATCCCCAACGGGCTGCCCGGCGTGGAGAACCGCATGGACCTCCTCCACCAGGCCGTGGTGGACGGGCACATCTCGCGCCGCCGCTGGATCGAGATCGCCTGCGCGACCCCGGCGCGGATGTTCGGCATCTACCCGCAGAAGGGCACGATCGCGCCCGGCGCCGACGCCGACGTGGTCGTCTACGACCCGCACGCCACGCAGACGCTGTCGGCGGAGACCCACCACATGAACGTCGACTACTCCGCGTACGAGGGCAGGACGGTGACCGGTCAGGTCGAGACCGTCCTCTCGCGGGGCGAGGTCGTCGTCGACCGGCGGAAGTACGTGGGTCACGCGGGGCACGGGGTGTTCGTGCCGCGCGGTCTCTGTCAGTACCTGGGCTGAGCAAGCCCGGGGTCTCAACGCACCGACTCGAACTGGGAGGTCCCGCGTGGACTTCGGACTCGTCCTGCAGACCGACCCGCCCGCCTCGCAGGTCGTCGGCCTGATGCGCAGGGCGGAACGCAACGGCTTCCGCTACGGCTGGACCTTCGACTCCGCCGTGCTGTGGCAGGAACCCTTCGTCATCTACAGCCAGATCCTCGCCAACACCACGACGCTGCACGTCGGCCCCATGGTGACCAATCCGGGCACCCGCACGTGGGAGGTCACCGCCTCCACCTTCGCCACCCTCAACGACATGTACGGCAACCGCACCGTCTGCGGCATCGGCCGCGGCGACTCCGCCATGCGGGTCGCCGGCCGCAGGCCGAACACCCTCGCCCGCCTCGGCGAGGCCATCGAGGTGATCCGCGACCTGGCGGAGGGCCGCGAGGCGCAGGTCGACGGCAACCCGATCCGCATCCCGTGGGTCAGAAACGGGAAGCTGCCCGTGTGGATGGCGGCCTACGGCCCGAAGGCGCTCGCCCTCGCCGGCGAGAAGGCGGACGGCTTTATCCTCCAGCTCGCGGACCCCTTCCTCACCGAGTGGATGGTCAAGGCGGTCCGCGAGGCGGCCCGGGACGCCGGTCGCGACCCCGACGCGCTCACCATCTGCGTCGCCGCCCCCGCGTACGTCACGGCCGACGACTCGTCCGAGGCCCTGGCACACGCCCGCGACCAGTGCCGCTGGTTCGGCGGCATGGTCGGCAACCACGTCGCCGACCTGGTGGCCAGGTACGGCGAGCACTCCTCCATGGTCCCCGAGGAGCTGACCGCGTACATCAAGGACCGGCACGGCTACGACTACTCCCACCACGGCCGCGCCGGGAACCCCGACACCGCCTTCGTCCCCGACGAGATCGTCGACCGCTTCTGCCTCCTCGGCCCCGCCGAGGCCCACATCGACAAGCTCCGCCACCTGAAGAGCCTGGGCGTCGACCAGTTCGCCGTCTACGACATGCACGACAACCGCGAGGGCACCATCGACGCCTACGGCACCGACATCATCCCGGCCCTGGGCTGACGGCGCGCGGGGCGCGGGGGGAACCGGCCGCCGTCACCGCCGCCCGCGCACCCGGCGCACCGACACCCGAGGGAACACCACCGCCGTACCCGGCGCGGCTCCGGGGGCCGGGCGGACGGGGTGCCTAAGGTCGCACGCACACAGCCACCCCCCCCAGAGGAGCGACCCGTGGCCTCCCGGCTCAACCCCTACATCAGCTTCACCGGCCAGGCGAAGCAGGCACTCGACCTCTACCAGGACGTCTTCGGCGGCGAACTCGCCGTCAACACCTACTCCCAGTTCGGCGAGGCGCCGCCCGGGTTCGAGGACAAGGTCATGCACGGCATGCTGGAGACCCCGGCGGGCTTCACGCTGATGGCCTCGGACACCCCGCCCGGCATGGACTACACCCCCGGCAACAACATCAGCGTCAGCGTCAGCGGCGAGGACGAGGGCGAACTCCGCGGCTACTGGGCCAAGCTCTCCGCGCGCGGCACGGTCACAGTCCCGCTGGAGATGCAGATGTGGGGCGACGTTTTCGGCATGTGCACCGACGAGTTCGGCGTCACCTGGATGGTCAACATCTCCGGCACCCCCTCCTGACCCGCCGACCCGCCGACCCGCTGACCACCGGAAACGCGGGTGAGAAGCACCTCGAACACCTGATAGATTGATGTTCGTCGCCGCGCGGGAGACCGCAGGGCGGCGGACACCTTGTCCGGGTGGCGGAATGGCAGACGCGCTAGCTTGAGGTGCTAGTGCCCTTTATCGGGCGTGGGGGTTCAAGTCCCCCCTCGGACACGATCGACGACGAGCCGTGGGGGGGGGGGGGGAACCCCCCCCCCCCCCCCCCCCGCCAATCCACCCCCCCCCGCCCCCGGCGGCCCCGGGGGGGGGGGGCCGGGGGGGTGGGGGGGGGGGGGGGGGGTGTTTGGGGGGGGGGGGGCCCCCCCCCCCCCCGCCCCCCCCCCGCCCGCCGGGGGGGGGGGGGCGGGGCCCCCCCCCCCCCCACGGCTCGTCCTCGTATGCGCCCCCGTCCGGCCGCGCGGCGCTCAGGTGGCCGGTGGCCGCAGGCCCGTGGTGCGGGTGAGCCAGGGGAGGTGCGCGGTGATCCTGGTGTTCACCGCGGGGGTGTCGGTGGCGCAGCCCCGGCCGTAGGAGACCAGTGCGGCCAGGGCGGAGCGGCCGGCGGGGGTGCGGTGGACGAGGGGGCCGCCGGAGTCCTGGACGCAGGTGTCTCGGCCGGGGCTCCAGGTGCAGAGCTGGGCGGGGGTGAGGCCGTCGACTCCGCGGAGGGCGCAGGCCGGGTTGGGGAGCGTGTCGAGGGTGACCGCGCGCAGCACGGGGGAGGGCGCCCCGCCGAAGGAGGTCGCCCCCCATCCGACGGCCTCCAGACGCGTGTGGGCGAACGATTCTCCAGCGGTGGGGAGCGCGATCGGGCGTACTCCGGCGTCGGGCCGGACAGCGGCCGTGAGGGTGATGACGGCCAGGTCGTCGTGGTGGGTGCGGGGGTCGTAGCGCGGGTGCGGGGTGAAGCGGGCGGGGCGGGCCACGCGCGCGTGGCGGGACTCCGTCGCCGTACGCAGGTCGTGGTCGCCGAGGAGGACCGCGACCCGGCCGGGGTCGGCGTACGCGCCCGTCAGGCAGTGGGCGGCCGTCAGGACGTGCCGGGGACCGATCAGGACGCCGCCGCAGAACTGCCGGTCACGGGCGGTGTCGACGAGCGCCGCCGCGTACGGGTACGCCCCAGGGGCCGCCTCCCGGCCGCCGACGATCGCCGCCGCGCCGGGCGGCGCGACCGGCGCCGTCGCCAGGAGTGCCCCCAGGAGCGCAGCCGTCAGTGTCCTCGCCCGTCCCAAGATGCCCTCCGTGGCCGTCGACCCAGCGTGTCCATGGCGTCAACGAGCCGGTACGGAGCAGGTCACAGGACCGGTCTCGGCAGAGCCGGCGGGGCGAACGCCAGGGCGTGCCGGCGGGCAGCCGCGCCACGGCCTTCGGCGCCGAGTTCACCGAGGCCGGCACCCGCTACGCCCGCGACCGCGGCCTCCTCGAAGACCCGGCGACGCCCCGGAGGGGGCGGAGGGCGCCCTTCTCGAATCGCGCCCCTACGGCACCCGTGCCGTCCACTCCCGCGACGAGAACTTCGACTCCGCCAGCTCCTTGGCGAGCGCCAGCTCCTCCTCCGTGACCCGGCCCTCCGCCAGGCCGTACCGCTGCCGGAAGGAGCCGATCATCCGCCCGATCACGGCCTCGCGCGGCAGGCCCGTCTGCCGGCGCAGCGGGTCCACGCGCTTCTTCGCGCTCCTGGTGCCCTTGTCGGAGAGCTTCTCGCGCCCGATCCGCAGCACCTCGGTCATCTTGTCCGCGTCGATGTCGTACGCCATCGTCACGTGGTGCAGCACCGCGCCGCCACCGGTCACCATCCGCTTCTGGGCCGCGCCGGCGATCTTCCCGGCCTCGGTGGCGATGTCGTTGAGCGGCTGGTACCACGCCTTGACGCCCATGTCGCTGAGGGCGCCGAGCACCCAGTCGTCGAGGTAGGCGTAGCTGTCGGTGAAGGACAGGCCCTGCACCAGGGCGTCGGGGACCGACAGCGAGTACGTGATGGTGTTGCCGGGCTCGATGAACATGGCGCCGCCGCCGCTGATCCGGCGCACCACCTGGATGCCGTGCCGCTCGGCGGCCTCCGGGTCCACCTCGTTGCGCAGCGACTGGAAGCTGCCGATGACGACGGCGGGGGCGCCCCACTCCCAGACCCGCAGGGTCGGCGGGCGGCGCCCGGCCGCGACCTCGGAGGTGAGGACCTCGTCGAGCGCCATGTGCAGGGCGGGGGACTGCGGCGGCTCGTGGACCAGCTGCCAGTCGTAGTCGGTCCAGTCGGTGGCGTGTGCGAGCGCCCGGCGGACCGCCACGCCGACGCCCTCCGTGGTGAGGCCGAACATCTGGGTGCCGGGCGGCAGTGCCGCGTCGATCCTGGCGGCGAGCCCGGAGGCGTCGGTGTCGGCGGGGGCGCCCTCCAGGGCGCGGTCGATGGCGAGGAGCGCCTCGTCGGGTTCGAGGAAGAAGTCGCCCGCCACCCGGACCCGGGCCAGCGCCCCGTCCACCACGTCGAGATCGACGACGACCAGCTTCCCGCCGGGGACCTTGTACTCGCCGTGCACCGGACCGACCTGCCTCTCGGGGACCTCAGGGACCTCGGGGGACCCCGGGGATCCAGAACATCCTGCTCAGGGGTGAAACCGTCCAAACTGTACTCCTGGCGCGGGGCCGCGGGACGGCCCTGCCCCCGGTCGCGCCCCGTGCCGCTCCGGGCGCCGTCGCGCCTCCGGTTCCCGCCCCGGCCGAGGCCCTGTACCGATTGTCGGACCCGCGTGCTTAGCTGGACGCATGATCGAATCCTTCCTTGAGCACGTCCTCGACGGTGGTACGACCGAGGTGGAGGAAGCGGTCCGCAAGGCGGCCGCGGCGGAGATCATGCCGCGCTTCCGACAGCTCGCCGACCACGAGATCGTCGAGAAGACGGGTCCGTACGACCTGGTGACGGTCGCCGACCGGGCCGCGGAGGAGCACCTGACCGAGGCGCTCACCGCCCTCCTGCCGGGCTCCGTCGTGGTCGGCGAGGAGGCCGTCCACGCCGACCCCGGGGTCTACGGACGGCTGCGCGGCGAAGCGCCCGTCTGGATCGTCGACCCGGTGGACGGCACCCGCCAGTTCGTCCACGGCGACCCGGGGTTCTGCACCCTGGTCGCCCTCGCCCGGGGCGGCGAGCTGCTCGCCTCCTGGACCTACGCTCCGGCCCTCGGTGAGCTGGCCGTCGCCGTGCGGGGGCGGGGCGCGTTCCTGAACGGCGAGCGGATACGGTCCGGTTCGCCCGCCCCCGGCGAGGTCCTGGAGGTCGCGACCTCGCACCCCGACTACACCACCGCGGACCAGAAGCGGGCCCTCCTCGGCCTGGTGACCGACGGCGTCCGGCCCCGGCCGTGCGGCTCGGCGGGCCTGGAGTACCTGGCGATCGCCCGGGGCGAGCTCGCCGCCACGGCCTTCAGCTGGGAGTTGGCCTGGGACCACGCGGCGGGGCTGCTGCTGGTCGCGGAGGCGGGCGGCGCGCAGACCACCGTGACCGGCGAACCGTTCCGGATCACCGGGGGCAACACGTTGCCGTTCACGGCCGCCAGGGACGCCGCCACCGCCGAGCGGATCCGCGCCCTCCTCGCCGGCGGCCCGGCCGGGGACTGACCCATGACCAGGAGCGAGCGGGGCCGGGCCTATCCTGGCCCTTCCGTACCGTCGGCCGACGTGAGGAGTCCGAGGTGACGCTGCTCGATGCCGTCGTCGTGGGGGCGGGGCCCAATGGACTGACCGCCGCCGTGGAACTGGCCCGGCGCGGCCGCTCCGTGGCCGTGTTCGAGGCCAAGGAGACCGTCGGCGGCGGAGCCCGTACGGAGGAGCTGACCCTCCCCGGCTTCCGCCACGACCCCTGCTCCGCCGTCCACCCGCTCGGCGCCGGCTCGCCGGTCTTCCGGACCATGCCGCTCGACCGGTACGGCCTGGAATGGCTCCACCCCGAGCTGCCCATGGCGCACCCCTGGGACGACGGCACCGCGGCCGTCCTCTCCCGCTCCGTCGCCGAGACCGCCGCCTCCCTCGGCCCGCGCGACGCCGGCACCTACCGCCGGCTCGTCACCCCCTTCCTCGGCCGGTGGGACGACCTCGCCCGGGACTTCATGCAGCTGCCGCTGACCGCGCTGCCCCGCGACCCGGTGACCCTCGCCCGCTTCGGCCTCACCGGACTCCAGCCCGCCACCTGGATGCTGCGCCGCTTCCGCGACGAGAAGGCCCGCGCCCTCCTCGCCGGCATGATCGGCCACGTCATGGCCCCCCTCGACGGCTTCGCCACCTCCGCCGTCGGCCTCGTCTTCGCGCTCGCCGCGCACGCCGTCGGCTGGCCCGTGCCCCGGGGCGGTTCCCAGGCGATCCCGGACGCCCTCACCGCGTACCTCACCGAGCTCGGCGGCACCGTCCACACCGGGTACGAGGTCAAGCGCCTCGACGACCTGCCGCCCGCCCGCACCTACCTCTTCGACACCTCGCCCACCGCCCTCGCCCGCATCACCGGCTTCGGCGCCCACCACTACGCCCACTACGCGTACGGCGCCGCCGCCTTCAAGATCGACTACGCCCTCGACGGGCCCGTGCCCTGGACCGCCGAGGACGCCCGCCGCGCCGGCACCGTCCAGATCGGCCCCTCCGTCCGCGAGATCGGCACCGCGCTGCGTCAGGCGTCCTCCGGCACCGCCCCCGACACCCCGTTCCTCATCACCGCCCAGCCCAGCCTCGTCGACCCGAGCCGCGCCCCCGAGGGCCGGCACGTCTTCTGGGCGTACGGACACGTGCCCAACGGCTGGCGCGGCGACCTCACCGACGCCATCGAGCGCCAGATCGAGCGCTTCGCCCCCGGCTTCCGCGACCGGATCCTCGCCCGCGCCACCGCGGGACCGCCCGAACTCGCCGCCCGCAACGCCAACTACGTCGGCGGCGACATCGCCTGCGGCGCCGCCCGCGGCCTCCAGCTCGTGCTGCGCCCCACCCTCTCCCCGTGGCCGTACCGCACCCCCCACCCGGCCGTCTTCCTCTGCTCCGCCGCCACCCCGCCCGGCCCCGGCGTCCACGGCATGTCCGGGCACAACGCCGCCAAGGCCGTCTGGCGCCACCTCAGAAACCTCGACGGCGCCGGAACCTAGACTCGTCCCATGGCCAAGTACATCGACGTGCACCCCGAGAACCCCCAGCCGCGCATCATCGACGGCGTGGCCGACTCGATCCGCAAGGGCGGGCTCATCGCCTACCCCACCGACTCCTGCTACGCCCTCGGCAGCCGCATCGGCAACCACGACGGCCTCACCCGCATCCGGGAGATCCGCCGCCTCGACGACCGGCACCACTTCACCCTCATGTGCGCGGACTTCGCGCAGCTCGGCCAGCTCGTGCACATCGACAACCGGGTCTTCCGCGCCGTCAAGGCCGCCGTCCCCGGCGCGTACACCTTCATCCTCCCCGGCACCAAGGAGGTGCCGCGCCAGCTCCTCCACCCCAAGAAGAAGACCGTCGGGGTCCGCATCCCCGACCACCGCGTCACCCAGGCGCTGCTCGCCTCACTCGGCGAACCCCTGCTCTCCTCCACCCTCCTCCTTCCCGACGAGGAGGAACCGCTGACCCAGGGCTGGGAGATCAAGGAGCGGCTCGACCACCAGGTCGACGCCGTCCTCGACTCCGGCGACTGCGGCACCGTCCCCACCACCGTCGTCGACTTCTCCAGCGGCGAGCCCGAGGTCGTCCGCGTCGGCGCCGGCGACCCCGACCGCTTCGCGTGACCGCGAAGGGCCACACCGCGGCCGGTGGCCCTTACGCGCCCGCACGCGGTCACCGTACGGTCGGTCGGGTGAACCACCGTTCACCCCGACCGCCGGAGGCTCTCGCGTGATCGTCATCGCCCACGTCAGCGACATCCACATCGACGCGGGGGAGCGCGCCACCGCGCGCACCCGCGCCGTCCTGCGCCACCTGGAGGAGCTGCCGTACGACCTCGCGGCCGTCCTCGTCTCCGGCGACATCGCCGACCATGCCGACCCCGCCGAGTACGACCGCGCCCGCGCCCTCCTCACCGGCCGCCACCCGCTGGTCGTCTGCCCCGGCAACCACGACGACCGGGCGGCCTTCCGGGCCGGTCTCGGGCCGCTGCTCCACGAGGACGGAGACCCCGCCCCGGCCGCCCCCGTCGACCAGGTCCTGCGCGGCGACGGCTTCGTGCTCGCCGTCTGCGACTCGTCGATCCCCGGCAAGCACGACGGGTACCTGGAGGACAGCACCCTGGAGCGGCTGGACCGCGTCCTCACCGACACCCCGCGGGACACGCCCGTCCTCGTCGCCTTCCACCATCCGCCGGTGCCGCTGAACACGCCGTACGTGGACGAGATCCGCCAGTTCGGCGAGGAGCGGCTCGCCGCGCTCGCCGGACGCCACCCGCACCTCACCGCCTTCCTCGCCGGCCACGCGCACACCGCGGCCGCCACCACCTTCGCCGGCCGCCCGCTGCTCGTCGCCCCCGGAGTCGTCAACACCATCCGGCTGCCCTGGGAGCAGCCGAGCCCCGACAGCCCGTACGTCCACCGGGACGCCCCGCCCGGTGTCGCCTTCCACGTCCTCGACGCCGAAGGCAGGCTCACCACCCACTTCCGGACGGTGCCCGCCGGCGGCTGACCCGCGTCGGGGTCCGGGCCGGGGTCCACAAGGTCCATGTCGTTTTTCTGCCAGCCGGACGCCCGCGCATCCCGGATCATGGACCCATGCACACCGAGACCGAGCGCTGTGTGCGGGCCGTCCAGTCCAAGGACGCCCGCTTCGACGGCGTGTTCTTCACGGCTGTCCTGACCACCCGGATCTACTGCCGGCCCAGCTGCCCCGTGGTCCCTCCCAAGCCCGAGAACATGGAGTTCCACCCCAGCGCCGCCGCCTGCCAGCGGGCCGGGTTCCGGGCCTGCAAGCGGTGCCGCCCCGACACCAGCCCCGGCTCCCCGGAGTGGAACGTGCGCGCCGACGCCGTCGCCCGCGCCGTGCGGCTCATCCAGGACGGAGTGGTGGACCGGGAGGGCGTCCCCGGGCTCGCCCGGCGGCTCGGCTGGTCCACCCGGCAGGTCGAGCGCCAGCTCCTCGCCGAGCTGGGCGCGGGCCCGCTCGCCCTGGCCCGCGCCCAGCGCGCCCAGACCGCCCGCACCCTCGTCGAGACCACCGGGATGCCCTTCGGGGAGATCGCCTTCGCCGCCGGCTTCTCCTCGATCCGCTCCTTCAACGACACCGTCCGCCAGGTCTTCGCCCTCACCCCCGGCGAACTCCGCGCCCGCGCCACCCGGCCCGCCGCACCGCACACCCCCGGCGTGATCACCCTCCGGCTGCCCTTCCGCGCCCCGCTCGAACCGTCCAACCTCTTCGGCCACCTCGCCGCCACCGCCGTCCCCGGCGTCGAGGAGTGGCGCGACGGCGCCTACCGCCGCACCCTGGCCCTCCCGTACGGGCACGGGATCGTCGCCCTCGCCCCGCGCCCCGGCCACATCGCCTGCCGGCTCTCGCTCACCGACCCCCGCGACCTCACCCACGCCATCAGCCGCTGCCGCAGGCTCCTCGACCTCGACGCCGATCCCGTCGCCGTCGACGACCAGCTCCGCTCCGACCCGCTGCTCGCCCCCCTCGTGGACGAGGCGCCGGGCCGGCGCGTCCCCGGCACCGTCGACCCGGCCGAGTTCGCCGTCCGCGCCGTCCTCGGCCAGCAGGTCTCCACGGCCGCCGCCCGCACCCACGCGGCCCGCCTGGTCACCGCGCACGGCGTCCCCGTCGAGGACCCCGAGGGCGGCCTCACCCACCTCTTCCCCACCCCCGAGGCGCTCTCCGGGATCGACCCCGAGACGCTGGCCCTGCCCCGCAGCCGGCGCACCACCCTGCTCACCCTCGTCCGTGCCCTCGCCGACGGCGAACTGGCCCTCGGCCCCGACACGGACCGCGCGGAGACCCGCGCCCGGCTGCTCGCCCTGCCCGGCTTCGGCCCCTGGACCACCGAGGTCATCGCCATGCGCGCGCTCGGCGACCCCGACGCCTTCCTCCCCGGCGACCTCGGCGTCCGCCGCGCCGCCGAGGGCCTGGGCCTGCCCGGCACCCCCGCCGCGCTCACCGCCCGTTCCGCCCAGTGGGCGCCCTGGCGGGCCTACGCCGTCCAGTACCTCTGGGCGACCGACTCCCACCCGATCAACCACCTCCCCGCGTAAGGAAGTCGCACCATGCCCCGCACCGTCGTGCACACGGTCGTGGACAGCCCCTACGAGCCGCTGACCCTGGTGGCCGTCGACGGCGTCCTCAGCCGCGTCTACATGACAGAACAGCGCCACCGCCCGCCGGAGGAGACCTTCGGAGACCGGGACCCCCGCCCCTTCGGCGAGACGATCCGCCAGCTCGACGCCTACTTCGAGGGCGAGCTCACGGAGTTCGACCTCCCGCTCCACCTGGAGGGAACCCCCTTCCAGCAGAGCGTCTGGGAGCAGCTCCAGCTCATCCCGTACGGGGAGACCCGCACGTACGGCGAGCTCGCCGAGGCCCTCGGCAAGCCGGGCGCCTCCCGCGCGGTGGGTCTCGCCAACGGCAAGAACCCGGTCGGCATCATCGTCCCCTGCCACCGCGTGATCGGCTCCGGCGGCAGCCTCACCGGCTACGGCGGCGGCCTCGACCGGAAGAAGCGGCTGCTCGCATTCGAGGCGGGCGACCCGGGTCTGCCCGACGCGCTCTTCTAGACGAGGCGCCGCAGGAGCGCCGGGAGCGCCGTGCCGATCGGCTCGCGCAGGACCTCGGCGGCGAGCGGGTCGTACGGGGTCGGCTCGGCGTTCACGATGACCAGCCGGGCCCCGTGCTCGGCCGCGATCCCGGCCAGTGAGGCCGCCGGCTGCACCTGGAGGCTCGTACCCACCGCGATGAACACCTCGGCCGCCTTGGCGACCGACATCGCGTTCCCCAGCACCACCGGGTCGAGCCGCTGCCCGAACATCACGGTCGCGGGCTTCAGGATCCCGCCGCAGGCCCGGCACGCCGGATCCGGGTCTCCCGCCTCCAGCCGCTCCAGGGCCTCGGCCATCGGCGAGCGGGCGTGGCAGGCCGTGCACACCACCGACCTGGCGGTGCCGTGGAGTTCGAGGACCTTGCGGTCCGGCACCCCGGCCGCCTGGTGCAGCCCGTCCACGTTCTGGGTGATCACCCTGACGGCATGCCCGGTCCGCTCGAAGGCGGCGACCGCGCGGTGCGCCGCGTTCGGCTCCGCCGTCAGGACCGGAGCGTCGCGCCGCATCAGCCAGGAGCGGCGGCGGACGTCGGGGTCCGCCATGTACGGCCCGTAGGTGACCAGCTGTTCGGCCTCCGGGTCCTGCCGCCAGAGCCCGTTCGGCCCCCGGTAGTCCGGGATGCCCGAGTCCGTGGAGATACCGGCACCGCTGAGGATCGCGACCATCGTCATGTCGGGAGGGTAGGCATCGCCGATCGGCTCCCGCGAGCGGGTTTTCCGGTGCTAGGTTCCCGTCCATGGCCAAGGTGAACATCGCGCTCGACGCCGAACTCGTCGTGGAAGTCATGGTCCTGACGGGCGTCGGCAGCCCGCAGGACGCCGTGGAGGCGGTCGTCCGCGACTACATCGCGCGCGGCCACCGCACGGAGGCCAGGACCGCCTCCCGCGACGAGGCGAACCGCACCGGCGACATGCTGCCGCCGGAGCCCCAGCAGGGCTGACCGACCGGCCCCGCCAAGAGCTCCGCGCCGGCCGCCGGAACCCGCCGACCCCCACGACCCCCGATCCGACGGTCCGGAAGGCGTCGGTCAGCCGGACGCCGGCAGGCCGTTCTCCAGTTCGGCCGGGCCCCGGCCGCCGTCCAGCACGTCCAGCGCGGCCAGCACCCGCAGGGTCAGGCCGGCGGGCAGGTACGCCGGCACCTCGGAGCGCTCGATCAGCTTCCAGGAGAGCAGCTCGTCCTCCTGGAGCCGGATCCCCGCCAGCCGCTCCTCGTCCAGCACCCCGCCGTCGTACAGGTACGCCACGATCGGCGGCCGGACCGGGCTCTGCACCCAGTCGACCACCAGCAGCGCGCCCAGCGGCACGTCCAGGCCGATCTCCTCGGCGGTCTCCCGGCGGGCGCCCTGCCGGGGCGTCTCGCCCGTGTCGGACTCGACCGTCCCGCCCGGCAGCACCCAGCCCTCGCGGTAGTTCGGCTCGACGATCAGGACCCGCCCCCGGTCGTCCCGGAAGAGGGCCGCGGCCCCGGCGAGGACGCGCGGGAGGCCGGCGATGTACGTGGCGTAATCAGTGGTGGTCACGGGGGCAGCGTAGCCAGGCGCGGGGTCCGCTCGGCGAGTTCGCGGATTCCGGAGCCGTCGAAGCCGGACACCGCGCCGCGCACCCGGTCGCGCGGCGGCCCCGCGTCCGGCGCGCCCCTGGCGCCCGGGTGGCGCCCGGGGGCGTCCGTCATGCCCCGCCGTCCTTCGGCGGCTCGCCGCCCTGCGTGTCCGCGCGGGAGCGGGCCGCGCGGTGCAGCCGGTGGTGCCGGGGGCCGCCGCCCTGCTCGGTCATCGCCTCGCCGACCAGGGCGCGCACCGCGTCCCGCATCCCGTGCAGGGCGTGGTGCCGGGCCGGGCCCGCGCCCGGGTCCTCCCGCAGCTCCTTCACCAGCGCCCAGCAGAGCACCAGCATGACCACCACGAACGGCAGCGCCACCAGGATCGTCGCCGTCTGGAGCGAGTTCAGCCCGCCCGCCACCAGCAGCACCGCCGCGACCGCCGCCATCAGCACGCCCCAGGTCACCACCAGCCACGTCGGCGGGTGCAGCGAGCCCCGGCTGGTCAGCGAGCCCATGACGAGGGAGGCCGAGTCGGCGCTGGTGACGAAGTACGTCATCACCAGCAGCATCGCGACGACCGAGGTGACCGTCCCCAGCGGCAGCGCCTCCAGCATCGCGAAGAGCGACGCCTCCGCCCCGTCCTTCACCGCCGTCGCCAGATCGGCCTCGCCGGTGGACTCCAGCCGGATCGCCGTGCCGCCCATCACGCAGAACCAGACCACCGTCGCGCCCGACGGCACGAGCAGCACGCCCACCAGGAACTCGCGGATGGTCCGGCCGCGCGAGATCCGCGCGATGAAGGTGCCGACGAACGGCGCCCAGGACAGCCACCACGCCCAGTAGAAGATCGTCCAGGCGCCCAGCCAGTCGCGGTCGGTGAAGGCGCCGGTCCGGCTCGCCATCGGGAGCAGCTGGTGCAGGTAGCCGCCGACCGAGGCCGGGATCGTGTCCAGGACGTAGACGGTCGGACCGAGCAGGAAGACGAAGAGCGCCAGGCAGCCGGCGAGCACGATGTTCAGCGTCGACAGCCACTTCACGCCCTTGTGCAGTCCGGAGAAGGCGGACAGGACGAAGGCGGCCGACAGCGAGGCGATGATGATCAGCTGGGTGGCGGTCGAGTCCTCGACGCCCATCGTGAGGTCCAGGCCCTCGGACACCTGGAGCGCGCCCAGGCCCAGGCTGGTCGCCGTCCCGAAGACGGTCGCGAAGACCGCGAGCAGGTCGATCGCCCTGCCCTGCCAGGACGCCGCCCGGCGGGCGCCGAGGAGCGGCACGAAGGCGCTGCTCAGCCGGTTGCCCCGGCCCTTGCGGAAGCCCGCGTACGCGAGCGCGAGCCCGGCGATGCCGTAGATCGCCCACGGGGTCAGCGTCCAGTGGAAGAACGAGTACTCCATCGCCGTCCGCGCCGCCGCGCCCGTCCCCGCCGGGCCACCGCCGGGCGGCGGGTCCAGGAAGTGCTGGAGCGGCTCCCCGACGCCGTAGAACATCAGACCGATGCCCATGCCGGCGCTGAACATCATCGCGATCCACGCCAGATTGGTGAATTCCGGCTCCGAGTCGTCCGCGCCCAGCCGGATCCGGCCGAACCGGCTCAGCGCGAGCACCACGCAGAGCACCAGGAAGGTGTCGGCGGCGATCACGAACAACCAGGCGAAGTTGTCCAGCACCCAGGAGAGGGCCGAGGAGGAGGCGCTGTCGAAGGATTCCTTGCCCAGCGCGGCCCAGCCGACGACCGCGACGACCGCGGCCACCCCGATCCCGATGACCCTCGCGTCGGGCGCATGCCGTTCCGGTACGTGATCCGGAGACGTCCGGTCGTTCATATCCGTGCTCATGTGAGCCCACTATGGTCGGACATTTCGTCGTATCCGGGGGTGGCACGCCGTCTGGCCGTACGGATAGGGTCGGCCCTGGCGCGACTGCCTGTTCGAAAGCAAGGGATGCAAGGTGACGGACGGAGCAGCAACTCAGGTCGCTCACGTGCTCGTGGCGGCCGACAAGTTCAAGGGCTCGCTCACGGCCGTACAGGTCGCGGAGCGGGTCACGGCGGGACTCCGGAAGGTCGTCCCCGACCTTTCCGTCGAGGCCCTGCCCGTCGCCGACGGCGGCGACGGCACGGTCGCGGCGGCCGTCGCGGCCGGGTTCGAGCGGCGAGAGGTACGGGTCGCGGGGCCCGTCGGCACACCGGTCACCGCCGCGTTCGCGCTGCGCGGCACCACGGCGGTCGTCGAGATGGCGGAGGCGTCCGGCCTCCAGCTCCTCCCGGCCGGTACGTTCGCCGCGCTGACCGCCACGACGTACGGCTCCGGCGAACTGCTCCGGGCCGCGCTCGACGCCGGCGCCACCACGATCGTCTTCGGGGTGGGCGGCAGCGCCACCACGGACGGCGGCGCGGGCATGCTCGCCGCGCTCGGCGCCCGCTTCCTCGACGCGGCCGGCGAGCCCGTCGGTCCCGGCGGCGCGGCCCTGGCCGAGCTGGCCTCCGCCGACCTCTCCGACCTGGACCCGCGCTTCACCGAGGTCGAGTTCATCCTCGCCAGCGACGTCGACAACCCGCTGACCGGCCCCAAGGGCGCGCCGGCGGTCTACGGCCCGCAGAAGGGCGCCTCGCCGGAGGACGTCGAGACCCTGGACGCGGCGCTCGCCCACTTCGCGCGGGTCCTGGAGAAGGCGATCGGCCCGAAGGCCGCCGAGCTCGCCGCCTCGCCCGGCGCGGGCGGCGCGGGCGGCATCGGCTACGGCGCCCTCCTCCTCGGCGCGAGCTTCCGCCCCGGCATCGAGCTGATGCTGGAGGTCCTGGGCTTCGCCCCGGCCCTGGAGCGCGCCACCCTCGTCATCACCGGCGAGGGCTCCCTGGACGAGCAGACCCTCCACGGCAAGGCCCCGGCGGGTGTCGCCGCGGCCGCCCGCGCCGCCGGCAAGGAGGTCGTCGCGGTCTGCGGCCGTCTCGCCCTCCCGCCCGAGACCCTCGGCGCGGCCGGCATCCGCCGCGCCTACCCGCTCTCGGCCCTGGAGCCCGACCCCGCCAAGTCCATCCCGAACGCGGGCCCCCTCCTGGAGCGGGTCGCCTCCCAGATCGCCCGGGACTTCGTGGCCTAGCGGTACGAGCGCCGGGCGCCGCGCGGCGCCCGGCCGCCGTCGGTCCGTTCCGACGGCCGGTTCCGACGGTTCGTCCTGCCGGTCCGTTCCGTCGGCCGGTTCCGACGGTTCGCTCTGCCGGTCCGTCCCGTCGGCCCGTCCCGTCAGTCCGTCCCGACGGTCCGCTGCGGTGTGCCGGTGGCGGGATCCAGGGCGATCCTCGTCGTGCCGTCGCCGTCGGTGACCAGGAGGGCGTCCGGACCGTCCCAGGCGACCGCGTGGAACCCCGTGGTCTCGCCGTACGACGCCACCGGATGGCTCCGGGCGGTGAGACCCGACCCCTCGACCACCGACACCCGCCAGAGCGGGTCGATGATCGCCGAGCCCTGCTCCACCTTCACGGTCCGCTCCGCGCCGCCCGGTGCCGGTATCCGCTCGGTCTCCTCCCAGCCGGCGCTGAAGACGTCGAACAGCACCAGCCGGAAGAACACCACCAGCACGGCCCCCGCCGCGCAGACGGTCACCACCGACTGCAGCACCCTGCGCGGCGCGCCCGTCCGCAGCACGCCCGCGCCGCCCAGCACGAACAGCGCCAGCCAGTAGGGCCAGGCCGCCGCGAACGCGTCGAGCAGCACGACGTACCGGGTGGACTCCGCCACCAGGGACCCCACCAGCTGGGCCACCGGCGCCAGCACCCCGACCGCGATGAGCACGGGCCCGAGGGCCGGCGGGGGTGTCGTGCGTGTGTTCGTCATGATCGTCACAGGTGCATCCTGCCAGCCCGCCCCGTGGCCGCGTCGCCCCTTTCGCCGTCGCCCCTTTCGCCCATCCCCCCCGTCACCCCGACGCCGTCAGCCGGAAGGCGTCCAGGGCCAAGGTCATCTCCGTGAGGTCCCGTGGGCGGGACAGCGACCGGGAGGTCAGCTGCTCCAGGCGGCGGAGGCGGTTGAAGACCGTGTTGCGGTGGCAGTAGAGGCGGCCGGCCGCACGGCCCGCCGACCCCTCGCAGTCGATCCAGGCGTCCAGCGTCTCCAGGAGCACCGCGCGGTCCGCCGGATCCAGTTCGAGCAGGGCGCCGAGGACGTCGGTGACGAGGATCTCGGCCAGGTCCGGCCGGCCCACGATCAGCGCGCCCGCCATCCTCCGGTCCAGGCGGACCACCTGGCGGGTGCCGGGCGGGCAGGTGCGGAGGGCCAGCTCGGCGAGGCGGCGGGCCCGGCCCAGCTCGGTCAGACCCGTCACGACGGGGCTGATGCCGCCGGGGCCCGGGCACCGCCCGTCGAGGAGCTGCGCCAGCGCGTCCAGGCCCGTCCCCTCGGCCAGCGCCACCACCCCGATCTCGCAGTCCGCCCGCATCCGCCACAGGAACCGCAGCCCCTCGCCCCGCACCTGGCGGTGGAACGGCTCCCGCTCCTCCCGCCGGTCCGGGCGCAGCACCACCACCGCGTACCGCCCCTGCTCCGGCAGGTCCAGGCCGGCCGCCGCCCGCGCCACCAGCTCCGGCGCCCGCTGGCCCCCGAGCAGCGCGTCGACCAGCGCCTGGAGCTGTTCGTCCGTACGCCGCCGCAGCTCCGCCTCGGTCGCCCGGTAAGCCTCCGAGGCGCGGTCCGCCTGCGCGTCCACCGCCGACCAGACCGTCGTCGCCGACTGCATCAGCGCCGCGAGCTGCGCCGCGTCCGGGCCCGCACCCTCGATCAGTGCCTCCCACACCAGATGCCCGGCGTGCCGGTACGCGTGCACCACCAGTTCCAGCGGCATGCCCTGCTCGGCCCGCCGCCGCCCCAGCAGCTCCGCGTGCTCCAGGTCCCGCCGGGGCGAGTGCCGGGGTGCCGAGATCATCTCGATCCCGATCCGCATCGCCTCGTGCGCCTCCTGCCAGTGCTGGTCGTAGGGCACGATCCGCCCGTAGGCGGGCTCGTACGCGTGCAGCTCCGTCAGATGCTCGTCCACCAGCTCCGGCACCCGCTCCAGAAGCGCCGTGCACGCCCGTGCGAGCGCCTTCCAGTCGTCACCGGTCCGCCGTCTGCGCCGTCCCATGGCGGGAGCATCCACCGCCGCGCGCCCCACGGCAACGCCCTGACGCGCAGCGTTGTGCGCA
This sequence comes from Streptomyces sp. NPDC004435, assembly GCF_042873895.1. Taxonomy (NCBI): domain Bacteria; kingdom Bacillati; phylum Actinomycetota; class Actinomycetes; order Kitasatosporales; family Streptomycetaceae; genus Streptomyces; species Streptomyces sp. NPDC004435. Next base: position 71,826 of record NZ_JBIAMB010000013.1, read on the forward strand.
TGCACAGCCCTCCGGCGGCCCCGCTGGTCACCGGCAGCGTTTGTGGAGCCGGGCGTGGACGGGCGGTCGGGCGCGGTGTTGGGGTGAGCGCCACCGAACGGCCGAGTAACACGGCCGAGTAACAAGGCGGCCCGGAAGGGGAGTCATGGGAGGTACCGCACCCGCCCTGACGGTGACGGATCTGACGGCGGGATACGGACCGGTGCACGCGCTGCGGCGCGTGTCGCTGACCGTGCCCGCGGGCGCCGTCGTCACCGTCCTGGGCGGCAACGGCGCCGGCAAGTCCACACTGCTGAGGGCGGTCTCGCGCACCCTGCGTTTCCACGGCGGGGCCGTGGTCTCCGGCACGGTCACCGCGGCCGGCCGGCCGATCGACGGGCTGCCGCCCGACCGGGTCGTGGCCGCCGGCGTCTGCCAGGTCCCCGAGGGCCGGCAGGTCTTCGCCCGGATGTCGGTCGAGGACAACCTGCGGGCCGGCGGGCTCGCCCGGCGCGGCGACCGCGCCGCCAAGGCCGCGGCCCTGCGCCGGGTCCACGAGCTGTTCCCCGTCCTCGCGGAGCGGTCCCGGCAGCCCGCGGGACTCCTCTCCGGCGGCGAGCAGCAGATGCTCGCCGTCGGCCGGGCCCTGATGGCCGCCCCCGAACTGCTGCTCCTCGACGAGCCCTCGCTCGGGCTCGCCCCGCTGATGGCGGCCCGGATCGCGGAGGCCGTCCGGGAGATCAACGCGCAGGGCACGGCGGTGCTGCTCGTCGAGCAGAACGCGGCGCTCGCGCTGAAGCTCGCCTCGCACGCGTACGTCCTGGAGGTCGGCGAGGTCGCCCTCTCCGGCCCCGCGCGGGAACTGGCCGCCTCGGACGAGGTCCGCCGCCGCTACCTGGGCGTCGTGGACGCGGAGGCCGCCGAGGACGCCGCCCGGGCCGAGGCCGCCCACCCCGTCCTGTCCCGCTGGGACGCAGAGGCCCGGGTCCCCGCCCGCGGCCCGCGCCGCAAGGAGAACCGATGAGCACCGCCCCACCGCCGGACGGCACCCCCGGCGCCGACGACCCCGCAGTGCCCGCGCCGCGCACCCCCGGCGACACGGACGCGTCCGCGGCCGGCCCCGCCCCCGGGGCGGGGACCGCGCGCCCCGACGTGCCCGCCCTCACCGTCACCGGCCTCACCGTCCGCTTCGCCGGACTCACCGCCCTCGACGGCGTCGACTTCACCGTGCGCCCCGGGACCGTGCACGCCCTCATCGGGCCCAACGGCGCCGGGAAGTCCACCTGCTTCAACGTCCTCTCCGGCGTGTACCGGGCCACCTCGGGCTCCGTACGGCTCGGCGAGCACGAACTGACCGCCCTGCCGCCGCACCGGATCGCCGACCTCGGCGTCGGCCGGATCTTCCAGAACCTGGCCCTCCCGCCCCGCGCGACCGTCGAGGACAGCCTGATGCTCGGCCGCCACCGGCTCACCCGCACCGGCTTCCTCGCCGCCGGGCTCCGGCTGCCGTCCGCCGCCCGCGAGGAGGCCCGGCACCGGGCCCGCGTCCGGGAGATCGCGGACTTCGTCGGCCTCGGCGACCACCTCGCGAAACCCGCGGGCTCCCTCCCGTACGGGCAGCAGAAGCTCGCCGAACTGGCCCGCGCCCTCTGCATGGAGCCCACCCTGCTGCTCCTCGACGAACCGGTCGCCGGCATGACCGCCGACGAACGCCGCCGCACCGCCGCCGTCATCGCCGGCGTCCGCGACGGCCTCGGCATCTCCGTCCTGCTCGTCGAGCACGACATGGGCCTCGTGATGCGGCTCGCCGACTCCGTCACCGTCCTCGAATTCGGCCGCCGCATCGCCGACGGCAGCCCCGCCGACGTACAGAACGACCCGGCGGTCGTCCGCGCCTACCTCGGAGAGGAGACCGCCGCGTGAGCACCTTCGCCGAGTTCCTCATCAACGGGCTCTCCCTGGGCTCCGTCTACGCCCTCATCGCCCTCGGCTTCGTCGTCATCTTCCGCGCCACGGAGGTCGTCAACTTCGCCCACGCCTCACTGCTCCTGGCCGGCGGCTACCTCGTCGCCGTCCTCCACGAACCCCTCGGGTTCTGGCCCGCGCTCGCCGCCGGGATCGCGGGCGCGGCCGTGGTCGGCGCCGCCGTCGAGTTCTTCGTCATGCGCCGCCACCGGGGAGGCGACCACAGCGTCCTCGCCATCGTCACCATCGGCGTCGACATCCTCCTCGCCACCGAGCTGACCCGCCGCATCGGCACCGACATCCTCGCCCTCGGCGACCCGTGGGGCGACGCGGTCGTCACCCTCGGCCCGGTGACGATCGCCGAGACCCGGATCGCCGCCCTGCTCGCCGCCGCCCTCCTCATCACCGCCTTCCTCCTGGCCTTCCGGCACACCTCCTGGGGCGTGGCCATGCGGGCCGCCGCCGAGAGCCAGGAGACCGCGGCCCTGATGGGAGTCCGGCTCGGCCGGGTCTCGCTCGGCGCCTGGGCGGTCGCCGGAGCGCTCGCCGCGGTCGCCGCGCTCTTCCTCACCGTCTTCCCCACTCCCGGCCTGGAACGCGGCACCTCGCTCGCCGCCCTCAAGGCGTTCCCCGCCGCGATCCTCGGCGGCCTCGACTCCACCACCGGCGCGCTCGCCGGCGGACTGATCGTCGGCGTCGTCGAGTCCCTCGCCACCGGCTACCAGTCCGACCTGGCCTTCCTCGGGCGCGGGATCGGCGACCTCGCCCCGTACCTGGTGATGGTCGTGGTGCTGCTGATCCGCCCGGCCGGCCTCTTCGGCACGAAGGAGCTCGCCCGTGTCTGAGCGCACCGGGATCCCCGCGAAGGCGTACGGGTACGCCGCCGCCGGCCTCGTCCTCCTCGCCCTCCCCTTCTACCTGGAGCGGTTCTGGCTCCAGGCCGGACTCTTCGCCATCGCCGCCGCCATCGGCGCCATCGGCATCAACCTGCTCACCGGCGCCACGGGCCAGCTCTCCATGGGCCACGCCTTCTTCCTCGCCGTCGGCGCCTACGGCTACTGCGCCCTCGCCGGAGACGGCAGCGACGGCCTCAGCGGCCTCGGCCTGCCGGGCTGGCTCGCGGCCGTCCTCGCCGTCGGCCTCGCGGGTCTGGCCGGCGGGGTGTTCAGCCCCATCGCCGGCCGGCTGCACGGCGCGTACCTCGGCATCGCCACCCTCGCGCTGATCTTCATCGGCCAGCACGTCCTCTTCAACGCCCACGACCTCACCGGCGGCTACAACGGCCGGGCCGTCCCCCCGCTGAACCTCTTCGGCCTCACCTTCGACGACACCGAACTCCTCGTCGCCCAGGTCCCCTTCGGGGCCGTCGAGAAGCTCTGGTACCTGGGTCTCGCGCTGCTCGCCGGCGGGGTGCTGTTCGCCCGCGGGGTGCTCCGGGGCCGCCCCGGGCGCGCCATGAACGCCATCCGCGACCACCGGATCGCCGCCGGCGTCATGGGCATCCCGGTCGCCCGGCACCGGGCCGCCGTCTTCGTCCTCTCGTCCATGTACGCGGGGCTCGCCGGCGTCCTGCTCGCCCTGGTCTTCCAGCGGACCGTGCCCGAGTACTTCGGCATGGCGCTCTCCCTGGAGTACCTCGCGATGATCGTCATCGGCGGGCTCGGCTCCGTCGCCGGAGCCGTCGCCGGAGGTGTCTTCGTCGCCCTGCTCCCGCAGGTGCTCAACCGGTACGCCGAGGCCCTGCCGCTGGTGTCCGCGCCCGGCACCGGCGGCATCGCCCCCGGCGAGGCCGCCCGCTACCTCTACGGCGCCGCCGTCGTCGGCGTCGTCCTCTTCCTGCCCGGCGGCCTCGCGAGGCTCGTCGCGCGAACCCCGATCCACCGACCCTCAGGGGAGACTCGATGAAGCACAGACGACAGGCGGCCGTGCGGGGCCTCGCCGTGGCGCTCGCGACGCTGGTCGCGCTCACCGCCGCCGGATGCAGCTCCAAGGCGAAGACCGGCGACGGCAAGGAGACCGGCGCCGGCGGGGTCAAGATGGGCGAGGGCGTCACCGACACGACGATCGCGCTCGGCGCGCTCACCGACATGACCGGCGTGTACGCCACCCTCGGCAAGAGCGTCACCCAGGCCCAGCAGCTGTGGGTGAAGCAGGCCAACGCCGCCGGCGGCATCTGCGGCCGGAAGCTGGAGCTCACCGTCCGCGACCACGGCTACGACCCGCAGAAGGCGCTGGCCGCCTACACCGAGCTGGAGCCCAAGGTCGTCGGCTACCCCCAGTTCATCGGCTCCCCGTTCGTCGCCGCCGTCAAGCAGCGCGTCGACGGCCAGGACAAGGGCCTGGTCATGCCCCAGGCGTGGTCGGCCTCCCTCCTCGGCTCCCCGTACATCCGCGTCCTCGGCTCCACCTACGACGTCGAGACGATCAACGCGGTCGACTTCCTCGTCACCGAGAAGGGCCTCAGGAAGGGCGACAAGCTCGGCCACGTCTACTTCGAGGGCGACTACGGCGAGAACGCCCTCAAGGGCTCGAAGTACGCCGCGGAGCAGGCCGGCCTGACCGTCGTCGAGCAGAAGATCAAGCCCACCGACAACGACATGTCCGCGCAGGTCGCCGCGCTCAAGCAGGCCGGGGTGAAGGCGGTCCTGATCAGCGCCGGACCGCGCCAGGCCGCCTCCCTGGTCGGCGTGGCCGCCGCCACCGGCCTCCGCGTCCCCGTCGTCGGCAACAACTCGGCCTTCGCGCCGCAGCTCCTCGGCACCCAGGCGGGACCGGCCCTGGAGCAGATGTACTGGTTCGCCTCCCCGAGCCTCCCCATCGGCGCCGACACCCCGGCCGCCAAGAAGCTCGCCGCCGACTACGCGGCCGCCTACCCCGACGACGGCCTGGACAACGGCGTCGTCGCCGGCTGGACCGCCGCCGCGGCCTTCGGCGAGATCCTGAAGAAGGCGTGCGAGCACGAGGACCTCACCCGCGAGGGCCTCGCCAAGGCGCTGCTGATCCTCAGCGCCCACGACCCCGGCTTCGGCATGACCCACGACTTCAGCGACCCGAAGTCCCCGTCGTCCCGCCAGTCCGTCATCATCCAGCCCGACAAGAAGGCCCCCGGCGGCATGCGCACCGTCCGGCAGCCCTTCGTCTCGGAGGCCGCCGAGAGCTACACCTTCTGACCCCGCGACTCCCACGGAAAGAGGACGGGAGCTGTCCTCTTTCCGTGGGAGCGTGACGGCATGACCGTCCTCGACGCCCGCGCCCTCAACCGCGCCGCCCTCGCCCGCCAGCACCTCCTCGACCGCACCGACGCCCCCGCCCTCGACGTCGTCGCCCACCTGTGCGGGCTCCAGGCGCAGGAACCGCAGGAACCCTTCACCGGCCTCTGGTCGCGGGTCCGCGACTTCCGCACCGGGACCCTGGACGCCCTCCTGACCGGCCGCGAGGTCGTCCGCACCCACCTGATGCGCCGCACCGTCCACCTCGTCACCGCCGACGACGCCCTCGCCTGGCGGTCCCGCCACGACACCATGCTCCAGAGCCGCGTCCTCACCACCTACAAGGCCGAACTCGCCGGGGTCGACCCGGCGGAGCTCGCCCTCGCCGGCCGTGCCGTGATGGCCGACGGAGAGCCGCGCACCATGGCCGAACTCGTCGAGGCGGTCGCCGACCGCTGGCCCGACCCGCCCCGCCGGGCCCTCGGCGAGCTGCTCGTCGCCGGCGTGATCCCGATGGTGCAGCTGCCCCCGCGCGGCCTGTGGGGCGCCCGGGCCGGCGTCCGCAACCAGACCCTCGCCGGCTGGCTGGGCCGCGAGGTCCCGCCGCTCCCCGAGGACGCCGCCGACCCCGTCGGGCAGACCCTGGTCCGCCGCTACCTCGCCGCCTACGGCCCCGCCACCTCCGGCGACCTGCGCGCCTGGTGCGGCCTCACCGGGCTGCCCGCCGCCGTCAAGGCCGTACGGGACGAGCTCGTCGCCTTCCGCGACGAGCGGGGCCGCGAGCGAGCTCCTCGACCTCCCCGACGCGCCCCGCCCGGACCCGGACACCCCCGCCCCCGTCCGCTTCCTGCCGGCCTTCGACAACGCGATCCTCGGCTACCAGGACCGCGGCCGGATCATCGACGACGCCCACCGCCTGCTCTCCGTCGCCGGCGAGCGCGTCCTGCTGGTCGACGGCCGGGTCTCGGCCACCTGGACCGTGAGCGAGGACGTCCTCGCCGTCACCCCGCTCCGCCCCCTCACCCGGACCGAGCACGCCGCCGTGACCGAGGAGGGCGGAGCGCTGGCCTCGTTCCTGACGGACGGCGCGAGCGACGGCGTCCGGGTGTCCGCGCCCTGACCCCCCGGCACCTTCCGTCACCTCCCGGAAACCTCCCGGTGTGATGCTCGGATCATGAACGTGCTCATCGAGGAGAACGCCGCCCACCCCGGCCTGCCCGCCCTGCTCACCGCCTACCACCTCGCCACGGAGGCCGAGAAGGGCGCCGCGGTCACCGGCCCCGCCGGCCTCCCGCCCGCCCGCCGGGCCGAGGCCGAGGACCCCGTCACCGTCTTCGCGGCCGACACCGTGCTGCTCGCCACCGTCCCGGAGACCGGCCGGGCCGCCGGCTGCCTGGTCCTGAAGGCCGGCGCCGTCCCCGAGGTCAAGCGGGTGTGGGTCGAGCCGGAGGCACGGGGGAGGGGGCTCGCCGGCGCGCTGATGGGCGAGGCGCTGCGCCGGGCCGCCGCGGCCGGTGCCGCGTCCGTCCGGCTCACCGTCTGGGAGTGGCGGCAGGGCCCCCTCGCCCTCTACCGCAAGCTCGGCTTCGAGCCCGCGGCCTCCTGGGACGACCGCCCCGGCCTGGTCTGCCTGGAGAAGCCGCTCGCCCCCGGCGACCGCATCGAGCGCCTCACCCCCGAGGCCGTCCGCGCCCACGCCCCCGGCGGCCTCGCCGCGCTCCTCGTGGACGCCGTCGAGGGCGGCGCCTCCGTCGGCTTCCTCGCGCCGCCGGACCCCGCCGAGGCGGCCGCCTGGTGGGCCCGGGCCGCGGGCACCAGGGACGTCTGGGCGGCCTTCGGACCGGACGGGACCGTCACCGGAGCCGTCACCCTCCTCCGTACCGACACCGCCAACGGCCGCCACCGCGGCGAGATAGCCCGGCTCCTCGTCCACCGCGCGGCCCGCGGCCGGGCCCTGGGCCGCCGCCTGCTCGCCGCCGCGGAGGCCCACGCGGCCGCCACCGGCCTGACGCTCCTGGTCCTGGACACCCAGACCGACAGCCCCGCCGAACGCCTCTACCGGGGCGCCGGCTGGATCCCGGCCGGCACCATCCCGGAGTACGCCGCCGACCCGGAGGGCACCCTGCGGGCCACCACGCTCTACTACAAGCTCCTGGCGGCATGACGAAGGGCCCGGAAGCGAGATGCTTCCGGGCCCTTCATCCGTTCCGTACGGCCGGGGGTCAGCGCAGCTGCGCCGCCTCGGCCTGCCGAGCCTCCCGGCTCTCGCGCCGGTTGCCGCGGAAGGTGTTGACTCGGCGGGCCGTCGCGAAGAGGGGGATCACGGCGCCCAGCACGACCTGGAGGGCGCAGCCGGCCTGGAGCAGGAACTGCCCGCCCGGAGCGTCGAAGGCCCAGGCGGCCAGCATGGCCATGGCTCCGACGATCCAGCTGAGCATGGCCGCCGCGAGGACACCCCGCGGCTTGGGGTACTCGACCCGGCTCACCATCAGCCACGCCGTGCCGATGATCGCGAGCAGCGTCGGGATGAACGGCAGCTCCAGCAGGATGATCGAGACCACCGTGAGCGCGCCGAAGGGGCTCGGCATGCCCTGGAACATCCCGTCCTTCATCGTCACGCAGGAGAACCGCGCGAGCCGCAGCACCACCGCGAGCAGCACCACGATCGCGGCGACCGCCGAGACCTTCTGCTGCGCGTCGTCCGCGACCATGCCGTAGACGAGCACGAAGTACGCCGGGGCCAGACCGAAGCTGATCAGGTCCGACAGGTTGTCGAGCTCGGCGCCCATCGGCGAGCTGCGGAGCTTGCGCGCCACGATGCCGTCGAAGAGGTCGAAGATCGCCGCGCACAGCATCAGTATCACGGCGGTGGCGGCGCTGTTGCGCGCCATGCCCGTCTCCGTGCTGCCGGTGAGGTGCGGGATCAGGATGCCCGTGGTGGTGAAGTACACCGCCATGAAGCCACACGTGGCGTTACCGAGCGTGAGGGCGTCCGCTATGGACAGCCTCAGCGACAGCGGCATCTCCTCCGCCTCCTCGGCCCCCTCCGACTCGTCGTCGGCGGCCCAGTCGGCGGCTCGTGTGTCGGGATCAATCACGGTCAATGCGAGTCACCCCCGCGGTCGTGACCTGCCCCACCTCGACGTCGACCTCGACACCCTCCGGAAGGTAGATGTCGACCCGCGAGCCGAAACGGATCAGGCCGATCCGGTCACCCTGCTCGACCTTGGTCCCCTGCGGGATGTACGGCACGATGCGCCGCGCCACGGCACCCGCGATCTGGACCATCTCGATGTCGCCGAGCTCGGTGTCGAAGTGCCAGACGACGCGCTCGTTGTTCTCGGACTCCTTGTTGAAGGCCGGGACGAAGCCGCCGGGGACGTGCTCGACCGAGGTCACCGTGCCGGCCAGCGGAGCACGGTTGACGTGCACGTTGAGCGGGCTCATGAAGATGGCGACCCGGGTGCGCCCGTCCTTCCACGGCATGATGCTCTGCACCACGCCGTCGGCGGGGGAGATGACCCGGCCCTGAGCGATCTCGCGCTCGGGGTCGCGGAAGAACCACAGCATGCCGGCCGCGAGCGCGGTGGTCGGCACGGCGATTGCCCTGGCGCGCTTCGAGCGGCCGGAGCGCGCGAGGCTGAGCGCCGCCGTGGCGACGGTCGGCAGAAGCCACGGCGATGCTCCGCGTGCGATGCGTGCGCCCTTGAGGCTGTCGCGGTGTGCAGAGTTTGGGCTGTGGGGCATGGATGACCTTCGTAGCGGATGATGCCGCGCTGGCAACGGGGGACGGCGGCTTTCCGGCGATGCTATCGGTTGCGGGGCGCAACTGGGCAAGCCAGGAACCGAGTCGACGGCCGGAAGGCGAACACGGGGTGTGATCTTCTTCGCGGCCGAATCGACTCAAAACCGACAATCAGCCCTGAAGGCGGTACTCCTCCAGGAGTCGGCGGCCAATGATCATTTTCTGGATCTCGGCGGTACCTTCACCGATGAGCAGCATCGGCGCCTCACGGTAGAGACGCTCGATCTCGTACTCCTTCGAGAACCCGTAGCCGCCGTGAATGCGGAAGGCATCCTCCACGACCTCCTTGCAGTACTCGGAGGCGAGGTACTTCGCCATCCCTGCTTCGAGGTCGTTTCGTTCCCCGGAGTCCTTTTTGCGTGCTGCGTTCACCATCATGGCATGGGCGGCCTCGACCTTGGTAGCCATTTCGGCCAGCTTGAACTGGATCGCCTGGTGCTGGGCGATCGGCTTTCCGAAAGTGTGACGCTGCTGGGCATACTGGACGCCGAGTTCGAAAGCACGCTGAGCGACACCGCAACCACGGGCGGCCACGTTCACGCGGCCGACCTCGACACCGTCCATCATTTGGTAAAACCCTCGGCCGGTGACCCCGCCGAGGACCCGATTGGCCGGAATGCGCAGGCCGTCCATGATGAGCTCGGTGGTGTCGACACCCTTGTACCCCATCTTGTCGATCTTGCCGGGGATGGTGAGGCCGGGGCGGACCTCTCCGAAGCCGGGCTCCTTCTCGACGAGGAAGGTCGTCATCGACTTGTGGGGCGCGGTGCCCTCCGGGTGGCCTTCGTCACTTCGGACGAGAACGGCGACCAGCGTTGACGTACCGCCGTTGGTCAGCCACATCTTCTGGCCGTTCAGGACGTACTCGTCGCCCTCCTTCACCGCCTTCGAGGTGATGGCCGACACGTCCGAGCCGAGGCCCGGCTCCGACATCGAGAAGGCGCCGCGCGTCTCGCCGGCCGCCATCCGCGGAAGGAAGTACTCCTTCTGCTCCTGGGTGCCGTGCTGCTTCAGCATGTACGCGACGATGAAGTGGGTGTTGATGATGCCGGAGACCGACATCCAGCCACGGGCGATCTCCTCCACGCACAGCGCGTAGGTGAGCAGCGACTCGCCCAGGCCCCCGTACTCCTCGGGGATCATCAGACCGAAGACGCCGAGCTCCTTGAGCCCGTCCACGATGTGCTGGGGGTACTCGTCGCGGTGCTCCAGCTCCGTCGCGACCGGGATGATCTCCTTGTCGACGAAGTCCCGCACGGTGGCGAGGATCTCCTGCTGGACGTCGGTGAGACCGTGGGTCTGGGCGAGTCGCGCCATGGCTTTACTTCTCCGGCTTCTTGGAAGGCTCGATGAGCTCGGGGCGGCCCGGCTGCTCGCCGCCGCGCGCGTCGATGTACTCGGCGGTCGGGACCATCACCTTGCGGCGGAAGACGCACACGAGGGTGCCGTCCTGCTTGTAGCCCTTGGTCTCGACGTGGACGATCCCGCGGTCGGTCTTCGACCGCGAAGGGGTCTTGTCGAGGACGGTCGTCTCGCCGTAGATCGTGTCGCCGTGGAAGGTCGGCGCCACGTGCCGCAGCGACTCGATCTCCAGGTTGGCGATGGCCTTGCCGGAGACGTCCGGCACGGACATGCCGAGCAGCAGCGAGTAGATGTAGTTGCCGACCACCACGTTCCGCTTGAAGTCGGTCGTGTTCTCCGCGTAGTTCACGTCCATGTGCAGCGGGTGGTGGTTCATGGTGAGCAGGCAGAAGAGGTGGTCGTCGTACTCGGTGACCGTCTTCCCCGGCCAGTGCTTGTAGACGGCACCGACCTCGAACTCCTCATAGGTACGTCCGAACTGCATGGCGCTACGCCTCCGGGATCTCGAACTTGCCGGTGCGCTGCATGCCGGCGGCGCGGCCCTTGCCCGAGATGACCAGGGCCATCTTGCGGGAGGCCTCGTCGATCATCTCGTCGCCGAGCATCGCGGAGCCCTTCTTCCCGCCGGCCTCGGACGTGTAGTAGTCGTACGCGTCGAGGATCAGCTCGGCGTGGTCGTAGTCCTCCTGCGAGGGCGAGAAGATCTCGTTCGCGGCGGCGACCTGGTCCGGGTGGAGCACCCACTTGCCGTCGAAGCCCAGGGCGGCGGCGCGCTGCGCGACCGCGCGGTACCCCTCCTGGTTGCGGATCTGGAGGTAGGGGCCGTCGATCGCCTGGAGGTTGTTGGCGCGGGCCGCCATCAGGATGCTCATCAGGATGTGGTGGTACGCGTCCGCCGGGTAGCCGGGCGGCTGCTCGCCGACGACCAGGGACTTCATGTTGATGGACGCCATGAAGTCGGCCGGGCCGAAGATGATCGTCTCGACGCGCTGCGAGGCCTGCGCGATCGCGTTGACGTTGTTCAGGCCCTGGGCGTTCTCGATCTGCGCCTCGATGCCGATCTTGCCGACCTCGAAGCCCATGGTCTTCTCGATCTGGGTGAGCAGCAGGTCGAGCGCCACGATCTGCTGCGCGTCCTGGACCTTCGGCAGCATGATGCAGTCGAGGTTCTGGCCGGCGCCCTCGACGACGGTGACGACGTCGCGGTACGTCCAGTGGGTCGTCCAGTCGTTGACGCGGACCACGCGGGTCTTGCCGGTCCAGTCGCCCTCGTTCAGGAACTTCACGATGGTGTGGCGGGCCTCGGGCTTGGCCAGCGGGGCGCAGGCGTCCTCCAGGTCCAGGAAGACCTGGTCGGCGGCGAGGCCCTGGGCCTTCTCCAGGAAGCGCGGGTTGGAGCCGGGCACCGCGAGACAGGAGCGGCGGGGGCGCAGCCGGTTCACAGGGGAAGTGCTGGTCATGCGGGGACCTCCGTGCTTTCGAGGGGATTCAGCTTGTTGGCTTTCCGGATCTCGTCGACGATACGGCCGATGATCTCGGTGATGCCGAAGTCCTTGGGGGTGAAGACCGCGGCCACGCCCGCGCGGCGCAGTTCCTCGCCGTCGGCGTTGGGGATGATCCCGCCGACGACGACCGGGATGTCGGTGGCGCCGGCCTGCTTGAGCCGGTCCAGGACGTCCGGGACGAGCTGGGCGTGCGAGCCGGAGAGGATCGACAGGCCGACGGCGTGCACGTCCTCCTCCAGGGCGGCGTCCACGATCTGCTCCGGGGTGAGCCGGATGCCCTGGTAGACCACCTCGAACCCGGCGTCGCGGGCCCGGACGGCGATCTGCTCGGCGCCGTTGGAGTGCCCGTCGAGGCCCGGCTTGCCGACCAGGAAGCGGAGCTTGCCGACGCCCATGTCCTCGGCGGTGCGGTCGACCCTGCGGCGGACCTCCGCGAGCGGCGAGCCGCTCTCGGCCGGCACGGCGACCGGGGCGGAGGAGACGCCGGTGGGGGCGCGGTACTCGCCGAAGACCTCGCGCAGCGCCCCGGCCCACTCACCGGTGGTGACACCGGCGCGGGCGCACTCCAGGGTGGCCTCCATGAGGTTCTCGGTGCCGCGCGCGGCGTCCTTGAGCTGCTCCAGGGCCTGCTGGGTGGTGGGGAAGACGAACGGGTCGCCTTCGCCCTGGCGGTCCGTGGACTCCTGGCGCTCGGCGCGCCAGCGGGTGACGGCGCCGACGACGCGGGCCTCGACGGCCGGGTCGACGGTCTGGATCGCGGTGTCGAGGTCGGCGGTGAGAGGGTTCGGCTCGGTCGTCTCGAAGACGTTCACGCCGATGATCTTGTCCTGGCCGGACTCGATCCTGGCCCGCCGCTCGGCGTGCGAGGAGACCAGCTGGGCCTTGAGGTAGCCGGACTCGACGGCGGCCATCGCGCCGCCCATCTCCTGGATGCGGTCGATCTCGGCCAGGCACTCGGTGACGAGGGACTCGACCTTGGCCTCGACGACGTGGGAGCCGGCGAAGATGTCCTCGTACTCCAGCAGGTCGGACTCGTGGGCGAGCACCTGCTGGATGCGCAGCGACCACTGCTGGTCCCAGGGCCGGGGGAGGCCCAGGGCCTCGTTCCAGGCCGGGAGCTGGACGGCGCGGGCGCGGGCGTCCTTGGAGAGGGTGACGGCCAGCATCTCCAGGACGATCCGCTGGACGTTGTTCTCCGGCTGGGCCTCGGTGAGGCCGAGCGAGTTGACCTGGACGCCGTAGCGGAAGCGCCGCTGCTTGGCGTCCTCGATCCCGTACCGCTCGCGGGTGATCGTGTCCCAGATGCGGCCGAAGGCGCGCATCTTGCACATCTCCTCGATGAAGCGGACGCCCGCGTTGACGAAGAAGGAGATGCGGGCGACGACCTCGCCGAACCGCTCCTCGGGGACCTGCCCCGAGTCGCGGACGGAGTCGAGGACCGCGATGGCGGTGGACATCGCGTACGAGATCTCCTGGACCGGAGTGGCCCCCGCCTCCTGCAGGTGGTAGCTGCAGATGTTGATCGGGTTCCACTTCGGGATGTTGTTGACCGTGTACGCGATCATGTCCGTCGTGAGGCGGAGCGAGGGGCCGGGCGGGAAGACGTGCGTCCCGCGCGACAGGTACTCCTTCACGATGTCGTTCTGCGTGGTGCCCTGGAGCTTGGTGATGTCCGCACCCTGCTCCTCGGCCGCCACCTGGTAGAGCGCCAGGAGCCACATCGCCGTGGCGTTGATCGTCATCGAGGTGTTCATCTGCTCCAGGGGGATGTCCTGGAACAGCCGGCGCATGTCACCGAGGTGCGAGACGGGGACGCCGACCCGGCCGACCTCGCCGCGGGCGAGGATGTGGTCGGGGTCGTAGCCCGTCTGGGTCGGCAGGTCGAAGGCGACCGACAGACCGGTCTGCCCCTTGGCGAGGTTGCGCCGGTACAGCTCGTTGGACGCCTCGGCGGTCGAGTGACCGGCGTACGTCCGCATGAGCCACGGCCGATCCTTCTGGCGCTCAGTCATCTTCGGGACCTCAGATGTTCCGGAAGCGGTTGATGGCGTCGATGTGCTGGGCCCGGAGCTCGGGGTTGCTGACGCCGAGGCCCTCCTCGGGGGCGAGCGCGAGGACGCCGACCTTGCCCTGGTGGAGGTTGCGGTGGACGTCGTAGGTGGCCTGGCCGGTCTCCTCCAGGCTGTACGTCTTCGAGAGGGTGGGGTGGATCTTGCCCTTGGCGATCAGGCGGTTGGCCTCCCACGCCTCGCGGTAGTTGGCGAAGTGCGAGCCGATGATCCGCTTCAGCGACATCCACAGGTAGCGGTTGTCGTACTCGTGCATGTAGCCCGAGGTGGAGGCGCAGGTCGTGATGGTGCCGCCCTTGCGGGTGACGTAGACCGAGGCGCCGAAGGTCTCGCGGCCCGGGTGCTCGAAGACGATGTCGATGTCCTCGCCGCCGGTGAACTCGCGGATCTTCGATCCGAAGCGCTTCCACTCGCGCGGGTCCTGGGTCCGCTCGTCCTTCCAGAACTTGTAGCCCTCGGCGTTGCGGTCGATGACCGCCTCGGCGCCCATGGCCCGGCAGATGTCGGCCTTCTCCGGGGAGGAGACGACACAGATCGGGTTGGCGCCGCCGGCCAGGGCGAACTGGGTGGCGTAGGAGCCGAGGCCGCCGCTGGCGCCCCAGATGAGGACGTTGTCGCCCTGCTTCATGCCGGCGCCGTTGTTGGAGACCAGCTGGCGGTAGGCGGTGGAGTTCACCAGGCCGGGGGCCGCCGCCTCCTCCCAGCTGAGGTGGCCGGGCTTCGGCATCAGCTGGTTGGACTTGACGAGGGCGATCTCGGCGAGGCCGCCGAAGTTGGTCTCGAAGCCCCAGATGCGCTGCTCGGGGTCGAGCATGGTGTCGTTGTGGCCGTCCGAGGACTCCAGCTCGACGGAGAGGCAGTGGGCGACGACCTCGTCGCCGGGCTGCCAGGCGTTGACGCCGGGGCCGGTGCGCAGGACGACGCCGGCGAGGTCGGAGCCGATGACGTGGTACGGCAGGTCGTGGCGCTTGGTCAGCTCGGAGAGGCGGCCGTAGCGCTCCAGGAAGCCGAAGGTCGAGACGGGCTCGAAGATCGAGGTCCAGACCGAGTTGTAGTTGACCGAGGAGGCCATGACGGCGACGAGCGCCTCGCCCGGGCCGAGCTCGGGCAGGGCCACGTGGTCGAGGTGGAGCGACTTGCGGGGGTCCTTGTCGCGGCTCTCGACCCCGGCGAACATCTCCGCCTCGTCCTTGTGGACGGTGACGGCCCGGTACGACTCGGGGAGCTTGATGTTCGCGAAGTCGGCGGAAGTGGAGTCCGGCGACTGGATCGCGTCCAGGATTTCCTTCACGGTGTGCCTCCGGCGGAGAGCGTCCGGGAGCGGACGCCTGAGGGGATACGTCGGGGAGTGCTGCTGCTGTGGAGGTGTGCCGTCGGTTCGGCTCGGTGCTGCGGCGGCGCCGTGGTGGGGCGCGAGGGTGCCTGTGACGCAGGCGTCCGGGCGCACGGCCGTGGGGCTGTGGGGACAGCCGGAGCACGAGCTTTCTCTGCGCCCCGGCCACCCGGACAACATCAACGTATGGCACGCCGTGTCACGTGACAAGGCACTGCGTGCCAACAATTTCTCTCAGATGCGAAAAGGTCGTCACGGATGAGCGATGATCGATCGAATGCTCCTCTGAGCAGGGGAAACGCGACGAGGGCCGCCCCCGGGAAACCGGGGGCGGCCCTCGTTTCGGACCTTCGAAGGTGCGGGAGAAGGGTCCCTCAGCCCTTCGTCAGTGCCTCCTGGATGGTCCGCATGACCTCGTCCAGCGGAGCGTCGGTACGGGCCACGGCGACCACCACGTCACCGGCGGCGGCGACCCGCGCCGGCGGCTCGGCCGCGGGCTCCCGGTCGGACGGCGCCACCGGGGCCGGCTGGGCGGAGGAGGGGGCCGGACGGCCCGCGCCTATCCCGGTGCCGAAGGTCTCGCGGACGATCGCGAAGGCGTGGTCCAGCTGGGTCTCCACGTCCCCCTGGCCGCCGGCCCGCAGCCAGCGGCGCAGCACGTGGTTGTGGGCGGTGACCACCGCGGAGGCCGCCACCTCGGCGAGCAGCGGGTCGTCGTTCCCGTCGTGGTGGTCGCGCTCGTCGAAGTGGCCCAGGAGGTAGCGGGTGAAGAGCCGCTCGTAGCGCGCCACCGAGGCGATCTCGCGCTCCCGCAGCGTCGGCACCTCACGGGTCAGCCGGTAGCGGGCCACGGAGATCGCGGGGGAGGCCGCGTACATCTTCATGACCTCCTTGATGCCCCGGCACACCGTGTCGAGCGGGTGCTCGTGCGGCGGGGCGGCGTTCAGCACCGCCTCCGCGCGCACCAGCGTGTCGTCGTGGTCCGGGAAGATCGCCTCCTCCTTGGACCGGAAGTGGCGGAAGAAGGTGCGCCGGGCCACCCCCGCCGCCGCCGCGATCTCGTCGACCGTGGTGGCCTCGTACCCCTTCGTCGCGAAGAGCTCCATCGCGGCGGCCGCCAGCTCCCGCCGCATCTTCAGCCGCTGCGCGGCGGCACGGGTCCCCGCCGCGCTCTCCTGAGCGTCGGACGGAGAGGTGGCACGGGGTGTCTTCACGGCCTTGGGCATGGTCCGAACGTACTGCATCGGTGCAGGAAGACGCGCCTGCGGGGGCGGACCGCCGGAGGGCTCCAGAAGCCCGCCCCACCCCCGTCGAGGCCCGGTGGGCTCAGCGCCGGGCATATTCGCGGAAGCCGCGCCCCGTCTTGCGGCCGAGGCAGCCGGCCGCCACCAGGTGCTCCAGGAGCGGCGCCGGGGCCAGGCCCGGGTCACGGAACTCGCGGTGCAGCACCTTCTCGATCGCCAGCGAGACGTCCAGACCGACCACGTCGAGCAGCTCGAACGGACCCATCGGGTAGCCGCCGCCCAGCTTCATCGCCGTGTCGATGTCGTCCAGCGTCGCGTAGTGCTCCTGGACCATCTTGACCGCGTTGTTCAGGTACGGGAAGAGCAGCGCGTTCACGATGAAGCCGGCCCGGTCGCCGCAGTCGACGCCGTGCTTCCCGATCTTCGCGGTGACCTCGCGGACGGTGGCGTGCACGTCGTCGGCGGTCAGGACCGTGCGGACGATCTCGACCAGCTTCATCGCCGGCGCCGGGTTGAAGAAGTGCATGCCGATGACGTCCCGCGGACGCGTCGTGGCCCGGGCGCAGGCCACCACCGGAAGCGAGGAGGTCGTGGTGGCGAGCACCGCTCCGGGCTTGCAGATCTTGTCCAGCCGGGCGAAGAGCTCCTGCTTGATCCCCAGGTCCTCGGCGACCGCCTCGACCGCGAGGTCGACCTCGGCGAAGGCGTCCAGCGAACCGGCCGGGGTGATCCGGTCCAGCGTCTCGTCACGGGCCTCGGCGGTCATCCGGCCCTTGCTCACCGAGCGGGCCAGCGACTTGGCGATGTACGCCTTGGCCGCGTCCGCCTTCTCCGGCGAGCGGGCGGCGAGGACCACGTCGTACCCGGCCTTGGCGAAGACCTCGGCGATGCCGGAGGCCATGGTGCCCGAGCCGGCCACGCCCACCGAGCGGACCTCGCGGCCCGCGCCGCCGGCCCCCGACACCTCGGGCGTCAGCGCGTCGGCGACCTTCTCGGCCGAGCCGGGGGCCGCGTACGTGTAGAAGCCGCGGCCCGCCTTGCGGCCGGTCAGCCCCGCCTCGGCGAGCTGCTTCAGGATCGGCGCGGGGGCGTGCAGCCGGTCGTGGGACGCCTGGTACATCGCGTCGAGGACGGTACGGGCGGTGTCGACGCCCACCAGGTCGAGCAGCTCCAGCGGGCCCATCGGCAGTCCGCAGCCCAGCTTCATCGCCGCGTCGATGTCCTCGCGGGAGGCGTAGCGGGCCTCGTACATCGCGGCGGCCTGGTTCAGGTAGCCGAAGAGCAGCCCGTCCGCGATGAAACCGGCCCGGTCGCCGACCGCCACCGGCTCCTTGCCGAGGTCCTGGGCGAGCCGGGTGACCGCGTCGACCGCCCGCGGGTCGGTCAGGACCGAGGAGACCACCTCGACCAGCTTCATCGCCTGGACCGGCGCGAAGAAGTGCAGGCCGAGGACGCGCTCGGGGTGCGCCGAGTCGGCCGCGAGCCGGGTCACCGAGAGGGCGTTGGTGCCGGTCGCCAGGACGGCGTCCGGGCGGACGATGCCGTCCAGGGCCCGGAACACCTCCTGCTTGGTCCCGTACTCCTCCGGGACGACCTCGATGACGAGGTCGGCCGCGGCGGCGGCCTGGAGGTCCGAGTAGACGCGGAAGCGCGCCAGCGCGTCCTGCCGCTCGTCCTCGGTGATCCGCTCACGGGCCACCGCGCGGGCGGTGGACGCCTCCAGGGCGGCGACGGCCCGGGCGGCCGCGGACTCGCTGATGTCGATGCCGACGACCTCACGGCCGGCCCGGACGAGGACGTCGGCGATGCCGGTGCCCATGGTGCCGAGGCCGACGACGGCGATGGTGGAGAGAGGGGTGTCCATCAGGGGACTCCTGGGAGGAAGAGTGACGACTGAGGGCGGTGCGCGCGGGAGAAGAGGGGCGCGTGAAATGCCGAGGGCGCGGCCCGCTGCCCGGAGGCAGCGCCGCGGCGTGCGGGAATACGGACCCGGCGCGCGGCGAGGGGCCTGAAGAGGGAAAAGGAGGACGAGGGCTCTGTCCCTGAGCCACGTCGAGAACTGCCGAACCGACCAGCGCCCACCTCGGCTGCGTCACCAGGCCGAGGCGAGAAAGTGCGGGGGTTCCCCGCTCAGTTGAGATTAACCGGCCGGTAACGAGCGCGCCAGTCCTGGGAAGTCGGGAAAATGTGATGTGGATCGCGGATAGCCTCGGATTCATGGAAAATCCCGAGGGAATCTCCGAGGATCCCGAATTCTGCTCGATGATCGATCGATTGCGGGACGAGGTCGAGAACGAAGAGGGAAGCCTTCCCGCCGCATTCGGAGAACTCGCCCGCACCACCGATCCCGAAGAACTCCACGACCTGCTCACCGCCCCCGGCCGGCCTCTCTGGGCCCGCGAGATCGCGGCCTACCGGCTCGGCGTCGCCGGCGACCCGCGCGCCTTCGAGGCCCTGGTCCTCCTCCTCAACCACCGGGACCCCGAGCGGTGCGTCACCGCCGCCCACGCCCTCGTCCGGCTGGCAGACCCTCGCACCGCCCGGGCCGCCGCCGCGCTCGCCACCAACGAACTCCGGGCCGCCTACGCCCTCCTGCCGGTGCGGCTCCTCGCCGACCTGCGCGCCCCCGAGTCCGTCCCCGCCCTCGTCACCGTCCTGGAGCGCCGTCTCGCGAACGGCGACCCGCACTGGCGGGTCGGTCTCGCCTGTGTCGAGGGCCTGGGGACCCTCGGCGACCCGCTGGCCCGGGACGTCCTCGAAGCGGCCCTCCCGCACCCCCGGCTGGGCCGCGCCGCCGAACGCTCCCTCGCGCTCCTCACGGGGTGAAGCCGGTCCCTGTCTGACGGTGCCTCAGCGCATGAGCCGCAGCTCCGCCCGCCCCTCCTTCGGACGCTCCTCCGGGACCAGCGCGAACGCCTCGATCTCCATCAGCAGTTCGGGCCGCACCAGCGCGTCCACCTGCACCGCGGAGCTCGCCGGCAGCGGCAGCCCGGCGAAGGCCGCGTCCCGCGCGTCCCGCACGGCGGGGAGGTGCGCCACGTCGGTGAGGAAGTAGGTCAGCTTCACCACGTCCCCGAAGCCCGCGCCGGCGGCGGCCAGGCAGCGCTCCAGGTTCGCGAAGACCTGCCGGGCCTGGGCGGCCGGGTCCGCCTCGCCGACCACGGCCCCCGAGGCGTCGGTGGCGATCTGGCCGGAGATCGCGACGAACCGGCCCGTGCCCCACACGACGTGGCTGTACTGCGGGCTGGGCGCGACGCCCTCGGGAGCGGGGACGTGGGTCAGGTGGCTGGTCATGCCCCACATCCTCGCCCATGCCACTGACAACGCCCGCGCCGGACGAGCGGCGCGGGCGTGGTCGCTGGGGAAACTGCGCAGGTCAGCGCACGTGACCCAGGAGTCCGTGGAGGGTCGTACCGGCCGGCTGGACCCGGGCCGCGGCCTTCGGGGCGCCGGTCGCGGCGGCGGTCCCCGCGGTGGTCTCGGCGGTGGTCTCCGCGGTGGCCTGGGCGGTGGTCTCTGCCGTGGTCTCCGTGGTGGCCTCCCTGGTGGTCGTCCTCGGCGTGGTGGGGACCGGGTCGGGCTCGGGTGCCGGCAGGGCGGCGCAGACCGCGTCCACCTCGGACGTGCCCTCGGCGCGCGGCACGGTGCCGGTGGCGAGGTAGGTGCTCAGGTGCTTGTCGAGGCAGTCGTTGCCGGCCAGGGTCACGCCATGGTTCCCGCCGCCCTGCTCGACGACCAGGCTGGAGCCGCGGATCATCCGGTGCAGGGCGAGCCCGCCCTCGTACGGGGTGGCGGCGTCGTCGGTGGCCTGGAGGATCAGGACCGGGGGCAGCTGGTCGTTGCTGACCTCCGGCGGGGTGAGCGGCGCCACCGGCCAGAACGCGCAGGGAGCGTTGTACCAGGCGTTGTTCCAGGTGGAGAAGGGCGCCTTGGCGTGCACCTCCCAGTTGTCCTTGCGCCAGACGTTCCAGTCCTTGGGCCAGGCGGCGTCCCGGCACTGCACCGCGGTGTAGACCGAGTAGCCGTTGTCGGCGGCGGCGTCGGCCTCGCCGTACCGCTCGTAGGCGGCCTTGAGCGGGGCTGGGTCCTGCTTGTTGACGTACGCGGAGAAGGCGGTGGCGAGCTTGGGCCAGTAGCCGTCGTAGTACCCGCCGGGCAGGAAGGTGTCCTCCAGCTCGCCGGGGCCGACCTTGCCGCCCGCGGGCGAGTCGCGCAACTCCTCGCGCATCCGGTACCAGGCGGCCTCGACGGCGGCCGGGTCGTCGCCCAGCCCGTACACGGCGCTGTGCTTCGCCACCCAGGCCATGAAGTCCTTGTGGCGGGTGTCGAAGGCGTAGTCCTGGGCGATGTTGTCCTCGTACCAGACGCCGTGGGGGTTGACGACGGAGTCCAGCGCCATCCGCCCCACCCGCTCGGGGTGGAGCCGGGCGTAGACCGCGCCCAGGTAGGTGCCGTACGAGTAGCCGAGGTAGTTGAGCCGCTCGGCGCCGACCGCCTTCCGGATGAGGTCCAGGTCGCGGGCGGTGGAGACGGTGTCGATGTACGGGAGCACGTCGGCGTGCTTCTTGCCGCAGGCGGCGGCGAACGCCTGGGCGCGCTCCAGGGCGGTCCGCTCGGCCCTCGTGCCGCGCGGCACCGAGTCGGGGCGGACGGGGTCGAAGTGGCCGGGCCTGCAGTCGAGGGCGGGCTCGCTCCGGCCCACGCCGCGCGGGTCGAAGCCGATGACGTCGTACTGGGCGGCGACCTCGGCGGGCAGCGAGGAGGCGACGTAGCCGGCCATGCCGCGGCCGCTGCCGCCCGGTCCTCCGGGGTTGACGACGAGCGGACCGAGGGAGGTCTTGGCGGTGTGCGGGACCCGGGTCAGCGCGAGCGTGATGCTCCGGCCCGCCGGGTCGTCGTGGACGAGCGGCACCTTGAGGGTGGCGCACTGCAGCCGGGGGTACGCCTGCGTGCCGCAGGCGGTCCAGGAGAGCGAGGGGAGGGGGCGGGGGGTCGGCTCGCCGGTGCCTGCGGCGGACGCCGGCAGGACGGTGACCGTCCCGGCGACCAGTGCCCCAGCGGCGATCAGCATTCCTGCGCGGGTGGTCATGGAGCGTGGAGTGCCCCGCATGGCGCGGGACACGACCTGTTCCGCCGGTAATCGACCCGAACGGCGGGGGCGATGACGGCGTGTCAGGTGACCTCCCGGCGTGTCGCCGGGGTCAGAGGAGCGTGAGCTGCTCCGGGCCGCCGGCCGCCGGTGCGCCGGCGGGGGAGGGGCGTGGGACGGGCCGGGGGGAGGAGCGGTGGGCCGGGCCGATGCCGAACTCGGCGGCCAGTTCGTGGACCTGGCGGGTGATCCGGCGCTGGTACCAGGTCGGCGCGTAGGCCCCGGCCCCGTACATCCGCTCGTACCGTCCGACCAGATGGGGGTGGTGGCGGGCCAGCCAGCTCATGAACCACTCGCGGGCGCCGGGCCGCAGGTGGAGGACGAGCGGGGTGACGGAGACGGCGCCGGCCTCGGCGACGGCGCGGACGGTGGCGCGCAGCTGCTCGGGGGAGTCGCCGAGGAAGGGCACCACGGGTGCCATGAGCACCCCGCAGCCGATGCCGTGGTCGCCGAGGACGCGGACCACGTCGAGGCGGCGGTGCGGGGCGGGGGTGCCGGGCTCGACGGTGCGCCACAGCTCCTCGTCGACGAAGCCGACCGAGACGGAGACGCCGACCTCGGTGACCTCCGCGGCCTGGGTCAGCAGCTCCAGGTCGCGCAGGATCAGGGTGCCCTTGGTGAGGATCGAGAAGGGGTTGGCGCGGTCGCGGAGGGCGGTGAGGATGCCGGGCATGAGCCGGTACCTGCCCTCGGCGCGCTGGTAGCAGTCGACGTTGGTGCCCATCGCGATGTGGGCGCCCTGCCAGTGGCGGGAGGCGAGCTGCCGGGTGAGGAGCTCGGCGGCGTTGATCTTGACCACGATCTGGGAGTCGAAGCCGAGGCCGGTGTCGAGGTCCAGATAGCTGTGGGTCTTGCGGGCGAAGCAATAAACGCACGCGTGGGTACAGCCTCGGTAGGGGTTCACGGTCCACTCGAAGGGCATCCGGGAGGCGCCCGGGACCCGGTTGAGGATGGTGCGGGCCCGGACCTCGTGGAAGGTGACGCCGCGGAACTCGGGCGTGTCGAAGGTGCGGGTGGTGACCGCGTCCGCGCCGAACAGGGCGGCGTCGGCGGGCGCGGACGGAGTCTCGCCCAGATGGTCCCAGCGCATGGACGCCTCCTCGATCGGCTTCGTTCGTACGTTCGATTGCTCTCGGATCCAGAATAGAACATCTGTTCTCTTGATCGTCGCAACCCGGATTTCGCGCCCCGGCGGCCACGTGGTTCGCTTGGCCCGCAGCCCCGAAACAACCCCCGAAGAACCACGAGCTGGAGGAAATGCGATGGCGCAGGTCGAGGCCACGACGGAACGGATCATCGCGGCGGACGCGGAGACCGTGTTCGACACGCTGGCCGACTACAGCGGCGCGCGCGCGAAGCTGCTGCCCGAGCACTTCAGCGAGTACGAGGTGCGCGAGGGCGGCGACGGCGAGGGCACCCTCGTCCACTGGAAGCTCCAGGCCACCAGCAAGCGCGTCCGCGACTGCCTCCTCGACGTCACCGAGCCCACCGACGGGCAGCTCGTCGAGAAGGACCGCAACTCCTCCATGGTCACCACCTGGACCGTGACCCCGGCCGGTGACGGCAAGTCCCGCGCCGTCGTCACCAGCGTCTGGAACGGCGCCGGCGGCATCGGCGGCTTCTTCGAGCGGACCTTCGCCCCCAAGGGCCTCGCCCGGATCTACGACGCCGTGCTCGCCAACCTGGCGGCCGAGACCGAGAAGTAACGCCCGGGGCGTTCACCGCTTCGAGTGGATTCCCCGTCGCCCCCGTACCGGCGCACGGCCTGCCGAGGGGGCGCGGGGAGTTCGGCAAACGCGCTGATGGGCGCCGCAAGTGCCCCGGCGTACCACCGGGTTCACCTCCCCGTCCGGCCACCCTCCGTCCGTACCGCCCGACTTGCTCCCGCTTCGCGCCCGATGCGAAGAATGGCCCGGCGCCGAGGCCGGCAGCGAGCCGGGGCGAAGCCGTGACGAGGGGAGCCGTACGTGGGTGCGATCGCGCTGGTGAAGGACGCCGGGGGAGCCGCCGCGCTCCCCGGCGACGGACCGCCCGCACAGACGCCGCCGGGGCCCCCGGCCGAGACCCCGCTCGACCCCCGCCGCGTCCGGCTCGTCTTCTTCGGCCTGATGCTCGCGCTGCTCCTCGCCGCGCTGGAGCAGATGATCGTCGCCACCGCCCTGCCGAAGATCGTCGGCGAACTCCAGGGCCTGGACCGGATGTCCTGGGCGATCACCGCCTACCTGCTGACCGCCACCATCGGCCTGCCCGTCTACGGCAAGCTCGGCGACCTCCTCGGCCGCAAGAGCGTCTTCCTCTTCGCCATCGTCGTCTTCGTCATCGGCTCCGGACTCGCCGGCTGGTCCCGCAGCATGGACGAGCTCATCGCCTTCCGCGCCCTCCAGGGCGTCGGCGCCGGCGGCCTCATGATCGGTGTCCAGGCGATCATCGCCGACATCGTCCCCGCCCGCGAGCGCGGCCGCTACATGGGCCTGATCGGCGCCGCCTTCGGTCTCGCCTCCGTCGCCGGACCGCTCCTCGGCGGCTTCTTCACCGACCACGTCTCCTGGCGCTGGTGCTTCTACTTCAACGTGCCCTTCGGGCTCGTCACCCTCGCCGTGGTCGCCGCCGTCCTCAAGCTGCCCAAGCCGAAGGTCCGCGCCCGCTTCGACGTCCTCGGCACGCTGCTCCTCGCCGCCGCCTCCACCTGCCTGGTCCTGCTCACGAGTTGGGGCGGTACGGAGTACGACTGGGACGACCGCGTCATCATCGCCCTCGGCTGCGGCGCCGCCGGAACCGTCCTGCTCTTCCTGGTCGTCGAGCACTTCGCGCCCGAACCCCTCATCCCGCTCCGCCTGTTCCGGGACTCCGTCTTCAACGTCACCGCGCTTGTCGGCGCCGTCGTCGGGGTCGCCCTCTTCGGCGCCGCCGGCTACCTGCCGAGCTTCCTCCAGATGGTCGAGGGCGCCACCGCCACCGAGTCCGGGCTGCTGATGCTCCCGCTCATGGGCGGCATCGTCGTCGCCTCGGTCGTCTCGGGACAGCTCATCAGCCGCACCGGCCGCTACAAGGCGTACCCGGTGATCGGCGCGGCCCTCGCCGTCCTCGGCATGGGGCTGCTCTCCCGCATGGACATCGGCACGCCCCGCCTCACCCACAGCCTCTGGCAGGCCGTCCTCGGCACCGGCATCGGCCTGATCATGCCGGTGCTCATCCTCGCCGTGCAGAACTCCGTCCGCCCCGCCGACCTCGGCACCGCCACCAGCGCCCACAACTACTTCCGCCAGATCGGCGGCAGCGTCGGCGCCGCCGTCTTCGGCACCGTCTTCGCCGCCCGCCTCGACGACGCCCTCGCCGACCGGCTCCCCGCGGTCCAGAACGCCGGAGCCCAGGGAGCCGCCCTCCCGCCCGCCGAGTCGATCACCCCGCAGACGGTGCACGCCCTGCCGCCCGCCCTGCGCGACCTCTACATCCAGGCGTACGCGGACGCCATGCCGCGCATCTTCCTCTACCTCGTGCCGGTCCTCGTGCTCGGCCTCGTCCTCGCCTTCTTCCTCAAGGAGCAACCGCTGGTGTCCCACCACACCCCCGCCCCCGAGGCCACCGACATCCCCTACGACCAGGCCACCGCCACCCAGGCCGTGCCACACGCCCGCCACGCCGCCCCGCCGGCCGCCACCGCCGTCCACCACAGCGGCCTGCCGGTCTGCGGGACCGTCCAGCACCACGACGGCAGCCGTGTCCCGCGCGCCGCGCTCACCCTCATCGACGTCGGCGGACGCCAGATCGGCCGCGGCGCCAGCGGCGAGGACGGGCGGTACGCGCTCAGCGTGCCCGGCAGCGGCTCGTACGTGCTCATCGCCGCCGCCGGCGGGCATCAGCCGCAGGCCGTGTCCGTCACCGTCGGCGACCGGCCGGTCGAGCTCGACGTCGTCCTCGGCGGCGCGGGCCGCCTCGCCGGCAGCGTCCTCACCGCCGACGGCACCCCCGTCCGGGACGCCGCCGTCACCCTCACCGACGTGCGCGGCGAGGTCGTGGCCTCCACCCGCAGCGGACGCGAGGGCGGGTACGTGATCACCGAACTGGTCGCGGGCGAGTACACCCTCGCCGCCAGCGCCCCCGCCTTCCGGCCCGCCGCCGTCCCGGTCAGCGTCCAGTCCTCCCGCGAGACCCGCCAGGACATCGAACTGGCCGGCGGCGCCGTCCTGCGCGGCACGGTCAGGGCCGGCGGCGGCAGGCCCGTCGAGGACGCCCGGGTCACCCTGCTCGACGCGGCGGGGAACGTCGTCGACACCCTCACCACCGGGCCCGACGGCACCTTCCGCTTCGTCGACCTGTCCTCCGGCGAGTACACGGTCATCGCCGCCGGGTACCCGCCCGTCGCCACCGTCCTCCAGGTGGCCGGCGGCGGCCGCACCGAGCGCGACCTCCAGCTCGGCCACCAGGACTGACCGGGGGAAGCTCAGGGGGCGGTCGGCGCGGCCTTGCGCAGGGCGGCGATGCAGCTGCCGATCGCCTCCTGGAGGGCTTCGAGGCGCTGGAGCATGTCCTCCTCGTAGATCTCCTCCTCCATCACCTCGTCCAGGGTCAGCTCCTCGAAGACCTTCGTGGCCTTCTGGAGGGAGCTGTAGAAGCGGGTCCTGCGCTCCTGGACCCGCAGCGCCGGGTCCTCCTCGACGGCCTTGGCGACGAGCCCCCTCACCGACTCGTACGCCTCGCCGGCCCACTCGCCGGCCTCCTCCGAGTCGTCCAGCTCGTCGATCAGCGACAGATGCCGCTCGGCCTCCGCCCGCACCTCGGCCGGCGCGTCCACGGTCTGCCCGGCGGGCGTCCTGATCTGCCCGTTCTCGACGATCTGGCGGACGTAGCCGATCCGGTCGGCGACCTTCGCCTCGCTCGCCACCGCCTTCTTCAGGTCGTCGGTACGGGCGATGGCCCGCGCCAGCTCCGTCTGGAGCGCGGGGTCCTCCTTCATCCGGTCGAGCAGCGCCCCGCGCGCCGCCTCGGCCGTCCCCGGGTCGGCGAGGATCGCGGCGCGCAGCGCCGTCGGGTTCTCCGCCACCTCCAGCGCCTTCGTCGGCCGGATGCCCTCCGCCTCGGCCGCCGCGCTGATCGCCTGGCCGCGCACGGAGGAGGCGCTGTTGCGGGAGGTGTAGTACGACAGCCAGACGTCCGCGTCCGGCAGCTCGATGTCGGCGCCCGGCTCCAGCACCTCGAACTGTGGGACCAGACCGTCGTCGGCCGCCATGTCCCACGCCTTGTAGTAGCGCATCACCCGCTCCGGCGAGCACCCCGCCAGCGCGGCGAACGCCCGCGCCGACACCTTCCGCGCCGCCGACCCTTCGGCCGGCTGCCCGCCGGGCCGCACGCTGCGCGCCACCTTCAGGGCGAAGGTCCAGCCCCCGGTCCGGGCGTAGACACCGAAGTCCTCGGCGTCCCGGACGACGACGGGATCGTGGTCGGCGGGGTCGGCGGGGTCGGCGGGGTCGGCGGGGTCGGCGTGGTCCGCCGCCTCAGGCTGATCTGTCTCCGCCGGGGCGGGCGCCTCGGGCTCACCGGTCTCCGCCGGGGCGGCGGCCGCGGACTCACCGGCCTCCTCGGGAGCGGCGGCCCCGGGGACCCAGAAGCCCTCCTCCTCCGGCGCGGAGGAGGAGGCGGGGGTGGTGTCGGACGGATCGAGGGCGATGGTCACCGAGAACACTCCGGATCGGTCGGGCGGGACAACTGCGGCCGACAGCCTATACGTACCCCTTGGTGATGTTTGGGCCGATTCCGGAGTCGGGTCGTCCGGGCAACGGACGGTGACCGGAAAGCCCCGGGCGGTGCCTCCATGATCCACGGAACAGGGCCCCTCCTCACGCGGTGACCGCCTCGCACACGCGGCCGCGGGCCCTCGCCCTCGCTCCCCGCGATCGCCCGGAGCCTCCGTGCCGCCGGAGTGCCCCGCCGCAGGTCCGAGACGGATCCGAGGGCCTTCGCGGAACGGCCCGGGGCCCCGGTGCCGCCCTTCGCGCGGTGTCACCGGTCCACTCCAACGACACTTATCCACAGGGGTGGTACGCCTGCCGGGCGGCGCGTACGGTGCCAGACATGAAGATCCTCATCAGCGCCGACATGGAGGGCGCCACCGGCGTCACCTGGCCCGCCGACGTGCTCCCGGGCACGCCCCAGTGGGAGCGCTGCCGCCCGATGTTCACCTCGGACGTGAACGCGGCGGCGCTCGGCTTCCTCGACGGCGGCGCCGACGAGGTGCTGGTGAACGAGGCGCACTGGACCATGCGGAACCTGCTCCTGGAGCAGTTGGACGACCGCGTCCAGATGCTCACCGGGCGCCACAAGTCGCTCTCCATGGTCGAGGGCGTCCAGCACGGCGACGTCGACGGGATCGCCTTCGTCGGGTACCACACCGGCGCCGGCGCCGAGGGCGTCCTCGCCCACACCTACCTCGCCAACTCGATCACCGGCGTCTGGCTGAACGGCGTCCGGGCGAGTGAGGGTCTGCTCAACGCCCACGTGGTCGCCGAGTACGGGGTGCCCGTCGTCCTCGTCACCGGCGACGACCTCGCCTGCGAGGACGCCCTCGGGTACGCCCCCGAGGCGCTCAAGGTCGCCGTCAAGGACCACGTCTCGCGGTACGCGGCCGTGTGCCGGACACCCGCCCGCACCGCCGCCGACATCCGGGCCGCCGCCCGCGAGGCCGCCGCCCTGGCCGTCCGCCACGACCCGGTCCACGCCGGGCCGCACGACGTCGAGGTCGAGTTCGACGCCGAGCACCTGGGCGCCGCCGCCACGGTGGTTCCCGGCGTGGCGCGGAGCGGCGAGCGGCGCGTCGCGTACACCGGCGCGACGATGTACGAGGCGATCCGCACGTTCAAGGCGGTGACGACGATCGTCTCGGCCGCCGTGGAGGAGCAGTATGGCTAGCAGCACGTCCCCCGAGAGCCCGTCCCGCGCAGGCGAGTCCGGCGCAGGCACGTCCCCCGAGAGCCCGGCCCCGGACGCGCTCGCGTTCGACGAGGTCGTGGCCTTCACCTCCGACCTCATCCGGGTCGACACCACCAACCGCGGCGGCGGCGACTGCCGCGAGCGCCCCGCCGCCGAGTACGTCGCCGAGCGGCTCGCCGGCGCCGGTCTCGAACCGGCCCTCCTGGAGCGCGCCCCCGGCCGGACCAACGTGGTCGCCCGCATCCCCGGCACCGACCCGTCCGCCCCCGCGCTCCTCGTCCACGGCCACCTCGACGTCGTCCCCGCCGACCCGGCCGAGTGGACCGTCCACCCCTTCTCCGGCGAGGTCCGCGACGGCGTCGTCTGGGGCCGGGGCGCCGTCGACATGAAGAACATGGACGCGATGGTCCTCGCCGTGGTCCGCTCCTGGGCCCGCCAGGGCGTCCGGCCCCGCCGCGACATCGTCCTCGCCTACACCGCCGACGAGGAGGACAGCGCCGTCGACGGCTCCGGCTTCCTCACCGACCGGCACGCCGCCCTCTTCGAGGGGTGCACGGAGGGCATCAGCGAGTCCGGCGCCTTCAGCTTCCACCCCCACCCGGGCATGACGCTGTACCCGATCGGCGCGGGGGAGCGCGGCACCGCCTGGCTCAGGCTCACCGCCCGCGGCCGGGCCGGCCACGGCTCCAAGGTCAACGACGCGAACGCGGTCACCCGCCTCTCCGCCGCCGTCGCCCGGATCGGCGCGCACAGCTGGCCCGTCCGGCTCACCGCCACCGTCCGCGCCGCCCTGACCGAACTCGCCGCGCTGCACGGCATCGAGATCGACGCCGACGACCCCGACCTGGACGTGCCCCTCCTCCTCGACAAGCTCGGACCGGCCGCCGCCCTCGTCGAGGCCACCGTCCGCAACAGCGCCAACCCGACGATGCTCCAGGCGGGATACAAGTGCAACGTCATCCCCGGTGAGGCCGTCGCCTTCGTCGACGGGCGGATGCTGCCCGGCACCGAGGAGGAGTTCGCCGCCACCATGGACCGGCTCACCGGCCCGGACGTGGAGTGGGAGTTCCACCACCGCGAGGTGCCCCTCGAAGCCCCCGTCGACTCCCCGACCTTCGCCAAGCTCCGGGCCGCCGTCGAGCGCTTCGACCCGGACGGGCACGCCCTGCCCTTCACCATGTCCGGCGGAACCGACGCCAAGCAGTTCTCCCGGCTCGGCATCACCGGCTACGGCTTCTCGCCGCTCCGGCTGCCCCCGGGACTGGACTACGGGGCGCTCTTCCACGGCGTGGACGAACGCGTCCCCGTCGACGCCCTGCACTTCGGCGTGCGGGTGCTCGACCACTACCTGAAGACCGCGTGACCACACGTACGGACCCGACCCGGACCCTGGGGGGATCGAGGATGCAGAACACGGCCGCCTACGGCAGCTGGCCGTCACCCGTCGGAGCCGCGCTCGCGGCCGCCAACGACGGCCGGCCCGAACACCTGGGCACCGTCGGGGACGAGGTGTGGTGGTCCGCGCCCCGCCCCACCGAGGGCGGCCGCCGGACCCTGGTCCGGCGGCGCGCCGACGGCACCGAGGCCACCCTCCTCCCGCCGCCCTGGAACGTACGGAGCCGGGTCATCGAGTACGGCGGCCGCCCGTGGGCCGCCGCCGAACGGCCCGGCACCGGACCCCTGCTGGTCTTCTCCCACTTCCCCGACCAGCGGCTCTACGCCCACGAGCCGGACGCCGGCCCCGGCGCCGTCCCCCGCCAGCTCACCCCCGTCTCCACGATCGGCGGCGGACTGCGCTGGGCCGACCCCGTCCTCCTGCCCGACCGGGGCGAGGTCTGGTGCGTCCTGGAGGAGTTCACCGGCCCCGCGCCCACCGACGTCCGCCGGGTCCTCGCCGCCGTCCCCCTCGACGGCTCGGCCGCCGACGACCGCGCCGCCGTGCGCGAACTCTCCGACGGACGCCACCGGTTCGTGACCGGACCCCGGCTCTCCCCCGACGGCCGGCGCGCCGTCTGGATCGGCTGGGACCACCCCCGGATGCCCTGGGACGGCACCGAGGCCGTCCTCGCCGACCTCACCGCCGACGGCACCCTCGCCGACGCCAGGACCGTCGCCGGAGGCCCGGAGGAATCGGTGCCGCAGGCCGACTGGGACGCCGCGGGCCGGCTCCTCCTCGCGAGCGACCGCACCGGCTGGTGGAACCTCTACCGCGCCGAGGTCGAAGCCGACGGCGCCGTGGGACCGCTCCAGGCGCTCTGCCCCCGCGAGGAGGAGTTCGCCGGGCCCCTCTGGAAGACCGGCACGGTCTGGTTCCAGGCCCTGGAGACCGGCCCGATCGCCGTCCTCCACGGGCGCGGCGACGCCGTCCTCGGGATACTCGATCCCGACACCGGCACCCTCGCCGACGCCCCGGGCCCCTGGACCGCCTGGAGCTCCACCCTCGCCGTCCACGGCACCCGCGTCCTCGGCGTCGCCGCGGGTCCCGACCGCTTCCCCGAGATCGTCGAGCTCGACACCCGCACCGGCCGGACCCGGGTCGTCGGCTCCCCGCACACCGACCCCGTCGACCCCGCCCACTACCCCGAGCCCTTCGCCCGCACCTTCACGGGACCCGACGGCCGCGACATCCACGCCCACGTGTACCCGCCCCGCAACCCCGGCTCCACCGGGCCCGCGGGCGAGCTCCCGCCCTACGTGATCCGCGCCCACGGCGGCCCCACCGGCCACTCCGCCCTCGTCCTCGACCTGGAGACCGCCTACTTCACCTCCCGGGGCATCGGCGTCGCCGACGTGAACTACGGCGGCTCCACCGGCCACGGGCGCGCCTACCGCGAGCGGCTGCGCGGCCGGTGGGGCGTCGTCGACGTCGAGGACTGCGCCGCCGTCGCCCGCGCCCTCGCCGCCGAGGGCGCCGCCGACCCCGCGCGCCTCGCGATCCGCGGCGGCAGCGCCGGCGGCTGGACCAGCGCCTGCTCCCTCGCCCGCACCGACGTCTACGCCTGCGGCACGATCATCTACCCCGTCCTCGACCTCAAGGGCTGGGCCACCGACGAGACCCACGACTTCGAGTCCCGCTACCTCGACGGCCTCGTGGGCCCGCTCGACGAGGTCCCCGAGCGGTACGAGGAACGGTCACCGCTCACCCACGTCGACCGGATCACCGCCCCCTTCCTGCTCCTCCAGGGACTCGACGACGTCATCTGCCCGCCGGCCCAGGCCGAGCGCTTCCTCGCCCGCGCCGCAGGCCGCGGCGTCCCGCACGCCTACCTCGCCTTCCCCGGAGAAGGGCACGGCTTCCGGAACGCCGCCACCATGACCCGCGCCCTGGAGGCCGAACTCGCCCTCTACGCCACGGTCTTCGGCTTCGACCCGACCGGCCTCCCGGAGCTGGAGCTGCGCACGTGACCGCCCCCGTGCCGGAACTCGTCCGCCCCGCCCGGCTGCGGCCCGGCGACCGGATCGCCGTCGTCGCCCCCTGCGGACCCGTGCCCGAGGAGCGGCTCCTGCCCGGCCTCGACCTGCTGCGCGCCCTCGGCCTCGACCCGGTCGCCGCCCCCCACGTCCTCGACGCCCACCCCGTCCTCGGGCACCTCGCGGGCGCCGACCGCGAGCGGGCCCGCGACCTCACGGAGGCGTACACCGACCCCTCGGTCGCCGCCGTCATCTGCGCGCGCGGCGGCTACGGCGCCCAGCGCATGGTGGACCTGGTGGACTGGGCGGCGATCCGCGCGGCCGGCCCCAAGCCCTTCATCGGCTACAGCGACGTCACCGCCCTGCACGAAGCCTTCGCCCGCCGCACCGGCTTCGCCACCCTGCATGGCCCGATGCCCGCGACCGCCGCGTTCCTCACCGAGCCGCGCACCCGGGAATCGCTGCGGGCCACGCTCTTCGCGCCCGAGACGGTACGGACTCCGGCGACGGGACGGACCCTCGTCCCCGGCCGCGCCGCCGGCGTCACCCTCGGCGGCTGCGTCAGTCTCCTCGCCGCCGACCTGGGCACCCCGCACGCCCGGCCCTCCGCCCGCGGCGGGCTGCTCCTCCTGGAGGACGTGGGGGAGGAGCCGTACCGTCTCGACCGGATCCTCACCCAGCTGCTGCGCTCCGGCTGGTTCGACGGCGTCGCCGGGATCGCCCTCGGCTCCTGGGAGGAGTGCGGCCCGTACGAGGAGGTCCGGGCGCTCCTCGCCGACCGGCTGGGAGGCCTGGGCGTGCCGGTCGTGGAGCGGATGGGCTTCGGCCACGACCCCGCGGCGCCGACCGTGCCGCTCGGCGTGCCGGCCGTCCTCGACGCCGACGCCGGCACGCTCACCCTCGACGTGCCGGCCCTGCTGTAACTCCCGCGGCGGGCGCCCCGGGCGCCAGGGCGCTGCGGTCGCCCCCGGCCGGGGCGGGCCGCCCCACCCCGCCCCGACCGTCGCGCGTCGCCGGCCGGGGCCACGGTGCCGTGCGGCCCGCGCGGCCCGCAGCTACTCGGCCGCCAGCCGCCGCTGGTGCTCGGTCGCCTTGCTCTGGCTGGTCTCCAGGTGGTGCAGGGCCAGTTCCTCCACGCCCTCCACGTCCCGGGCCTCGATCCGCCGGAACAGCTCCTCGTGCTCCTCGGCGACGACGCCGAAGTCGTCGTGCTGGCCGAGCAGCCAGCGCATCCGGCTCCGCAGCGTGCCCTCCAGTTCGTTCAGCAGCGCGTTGTCGGCGAGTTCGGTGACGGTCTCGTGGAAGTCGGCCGCGGCCCGGCGGGCCTCCGGTCCGTCACCCCGCGCCGCCGCCGCCTGCTCGTCGTCGAGGACGGCGCGCAGCTTGGCGAGGCCCGCGCGGGTGCGGCGCTGGGCGGCGAGCCGGAAGGCCAGGATCTCCAGGGCGGACCGGACCTCGACGAGGTCGGCGATGTCGGAGGCGGTGAACTCGCGGACCACGGCCCAGGTGCGCGGCCGGGGCGTGACGAGCCCCTCGTTGACCAGGTCCTTGAGCGCGTCGCGGACGGGCAGACGGCTCACGTCCAGTTCGGCGGCGATCTCCCGCTCCACCAGCCTGCTGCCGGGAGCCCGCGTCCCGTCGATGATCTGGTCGCGCAGGGTGCGCGTGATCCGCTCCGACTCGGGCCTGAACTCCTCAGCAGCTGTCATGGCGCCATTCTTCCACCGGGGAGGACGGCGCCCGCCGCCCTCCCCGGTCCGTCACAGGGCGGCGTACCCCGGGCGCACGACCTCCGCGATGAGGCGCTCGCGCTCGGGCAGCGGCAGGAAGGCGGCCTCCAGGGCGGCGACCGTGAACTCCTCGAACACCTCGGGGCCGTACCCGAAGGCGTCCGCCATGTGCTGGAACTCCTCGCTCATGGTGGTGCCGGACACCAGCCGGTTGTCGGTGTTGAGCGTGATGCGGAAGCCCAGGCGGCGCAGCTCGTCGATCGGGTGGGAGGCGTAGTCCTTGGCGGCGCCGGTCTGCAGGTTGGAGGTCGGGCAGACCTCCAGCGCGATCCGGTTGTCGCGGACGTACGAGGCGAGTCGGCCCAGCGTGCCGTCCTCGGCGATGTCGTCGGTGATCCGGACGCCGTGGCCGATCCGCTCGGTGCCGCAGACCTGCACGGCCTCGTGGATCGACTCGGCGCCGACGGCCTCACCGGCGTGGATGGTGAAGTGGCAGTTCTCGCGCTTCAGGTGCTGGAAGGCGGGCAGGTGGCGGGCGGGCGGGTTGCCTATCTCGCCGCCGGCGATGTCGAAGCCGGCCACGCCGTTGTCGCGGTGGGCGACGGTGAGCCGGGCGATCTCCAGCGAACGGTCGGTGTGCCGCATGCCGGTGAGCAGGGCGCGGACGGTGATCCGGCCGCCGGTCCTGCGCTCGCCCTCGCGGAAGCCCTCGTTGACCGCCTCGACGACCTCGTCGAGGGTGAGCCCGGCCTCCAGGTGCTGCTCGGGGGCGTACCGCACCTCGGCGTAGACGACGCCGTCCCCGGCCAGGTCCTCGGCGCACTCGGCCGCGATCCTGAACAGCGCCTCGCGGGTCTGCATCACCGCGCAGGTGTGGGCGAAGGTCTCCAGATAGCGCTCCAGCGAGCCGGAGTCGGCGGCGTCCCGGAACCAGACCGCGAGCGCGGCCGGGTCCTCGGTCGGCAGCGCGGTGTAGCCGCACTCGCGCGCCAGCTCGACGATGGTGGCCGGGCGCAGCCCGCCGTCGAGGTGGTCGTGGAGGACGGCCTTCGGGGCGCGGCGGATCCAGTCGGAGACGGCGGCCCGGACAGACGTGGCAGGGTTGTCAGACAAGTGCATGGCCGGGAAGTGTACGTCATGACCCGCCCGGCGCACGCACGGCCGCCGGGGGAGTGATTCCGGCGGGGCTTCCGGCACGGCCGCCGGAAGGGGTCCGGCCCGGGTGCCGGGTGGGATCCGGCGCGGGTGCCGGGTGGGATCCGGCGCGGGTCCGGTGAGGAATCCGGTGCGGGTGCGGGTGCGGGGAGGGGCGCACGGCTGTCGGCGGGGATCCGGCGGGCTTCTTCGGTACGGCTCCGAGGGCGGGGGTCCCGGGTGTGCGCCCCGGTCGCCCGCCCGAGGTGCGGGGCGCGCCGGGCGCGGGCTCAGTGGGACTGGAGGACCGGCAGCGCGGGCGCGCCCGTCGGCAGCATGTGCTTGGCGGCGAGAACGGGGGTGTCCCCGACCCGTACCACCTGGGTGACCAGGACCGCGGGGGTGTCGGCGGGGCGGCCCAGCTGCTCGCCGCGCCGCCGCCCGAGGAGGGTGGCGGTGATTCCGCTGTGGGCGTGCAGGGCGACCTCGCGCGAGGCGCCGAGCAGGACCGCGAGCATGGACACGGCCCGGTCCGCCTCCGCGGCCTGCTCGCACGCCCGCAGCGCGGCGGCGAAGGAGGGGTGGACGCGGTCCAGGACCTCGTCCGCTGCCGCCCACTCGTGGCTGAGCGCGGCGGGCCCGGACTCGCCGCCGAGCACCGACTCCCAGAACCGCAGCTCGGCGCGGGCCGGGGCCAGCAGGTGCTGGGTGGTGAAGTCCGTGGGCTCCTCCAGGCTGCGCAGCAGCGCCCGTACCCGGGGTCCCGTGCCGCCGCCGATCAGCTCCTCCAGCGGCTGGAGGTGCTCGAAGCCGCGCCGGGGCGGCCGGGCGTTCACCGTGCGGCCCACCCCCCGGCGGACCGTGAGGAGCCCGTCCTCCTGGAGGAGCAGCAGGGCCTCGCGCAGGGCGGGCCGGCTCACGCCCAGTTCCGCGGCGAGCTTCGGCTCGGAGGGGAGGGTGGAGCCGGGCGGGTAGGTGCCGTCGTGGACGGCGTCCGCGATCCGCTCGTAGAGCGCCACCACCGGTCGCCGCCGGTGCCCCTTGAGCGCCAAGGCTCCTCCTCGTCCCGTCGTCCGGCCACCCACGGTAGCCGCCACATGTTGTCTGACAAGTCACCCGGACGGCGTCTTCCACCCGCCCGCCGAGGTGCATGTCCCCCCATTCTGGTCCCACGGGTACGCCCGAGACGGACGACGGAGGAGAGGGCGGGCAATGAGTCCCAAGGACACGGCGGGCACGCAACGGGGAGACCGCTTCGGCGCCATCACCCCCGGACGCATCGGGATCGCGGTCGTCGCGGTCCTGCTGCTCGTCTTCATCTTCGAGAACACCCGCCAGGTCAAGATCCGGATCCTGATCCCGGAGGTGACGATGCCGCTCTACCTCGCCCTCCTCGCGACCGCCTTGCTGGGCGGGATCTGCGGCTGGTACGTGGCCCGGAGGGGCCTCAGGGGGAACAAGTGAAGCGCGGCGCCCTGATCGGGGCGGGTGCGGCGCTGGCCCTGGCGGCGGTGGCGGCGGGCGCGGCGGGCGGCACGGACTCCCGGCGGGCCCGCGAGGCGGCGGCCGGCGCCCGGCCGCCGATGCCGGACTTCCGGGGCGGGGGCCTGTGGCGGGTCTTCACCCGCCTCGACCACCGGACCCGCCTCGACGTCCACGACGTGAGCGGTCGTGACCGGCGCGTCCTGTGGCCTCCGCGCTGGGAGGTCTGCACCCAGTACCCGTCGGCCGGCACGGGTCTCGACCGCCGCACCACGGTCGTGATCGGCGTCCTCCGCAAGGGAGAGCCCTGCCCCGTCCGCGTGACCACGGCCCGCCGCTGACCCGGCACCCCACAGCCCGCGCGTGGTCCGGCCGGTCCCGCCTCCGGCCGGCGCCCGGCCCCGGCCACATGCCCGTGACGGCCGGTCCATGCCCGGCCCCGTCCGCCCGCCCGCGACCGCTTCCGGTCCGCGTCCGGCCCCGGCCGCGAGCCCGTGACGGCTTCCGGTCCGTGCCCGGCCCCGGCCGTGGGGCGGCGCCCCGCACGCCGGGACCGTCTCCGGTCCGGCCGCAGTGCGGGCTAGCCTGGGCGCATGCCCGATGATCTCGATCCGTACCTCACGGCCGGACCCCGCGTGGGGCTGCGGCCGTTCACGCTCGGCGACGGGGAGGAGTTCACCGCCCGGGCCGAGGAGAGTGCGGAGCTGCACCGGCCGTGGCTCTTCCCGCCCCGTACGGCCGAGCGGTACGCCGCCTACGCGGGGGCGCTGATCGAGGAGCCGGAGCGGGCCGGCTTCCTCGTCTGCGAGCGGGAGGCGGGCGGCGGCATCGCGGGCTTCCTCACCATCAACAACATCGTCCGCGGCGCCTTCCGCAGCGGCGCCCTCGGCTATGGCGCCTTCGCGCACGCCGCCGGGCGCGGCCTGATGGGCGAGGCGCTCGGCCTGCTCCTGGCGCACGCCTTCGGGCCGATGGGTCTGCACCGGCTGGAGGCCAACATCCAGCCGGGCAACGCCCCTTCGCGCGCCCTGGTCCGCCGCGCCGGCTTCCGCCTGGAGGGTTTCTCCCCGGCGATGCTGCTGATCGACGGGGCGTGGCGGGACCACGAGCGGTGGGCGATCACCGACCCTTGCGGTTGATCTTCATGGTGTCGAGGTCGGTCACGGTCGACTTCAGCCCCGTGTATCCGTGGCCGAGGGCGCCCAGGGCCGCCTCCACCCGCTCCTCGGCGAGCGCGCCGGCCATCTCGTCGCCGTCCTCGGCGTCCGACGTGACGACCAGCCGGTACGAGAAGTGCTTGAGCGTCCGGTCGTAGCTGAGCGACCCCTCCTCGGTGAACCGCATCGACGCCAGGCCGTGCTCCTCCACCTCGGCGAGGAGCCGCTCCCGGCTCTCGGGCGCCAGCCCGTCGAAGGTGCCCCGCACGATGACCCGGTAGGTGTGTGGCGTGCCCATCTCTCGTACTCCCGTGGTGCTCCCGGTGCCCGCCCCGACGGCGGACGACCCTCCACCCTAGGCACGGCCCGGCACCCGCCGCACGCGCTTTACGCGGCGGCGGAACCCCTGGTCACACGCCCTCTGGTCAGGGCGGTCCCCGCCGTGTTCCATGGGCGGATGACGACCGTACGACGTGCCGTGCTCACCCTCCCCGCGGCCCCGCTCGGCCCGGACAACCCGCTGCCCGCCCTCCGCACCCCCGGCCCGGCGCACGCCCTGGGCGCCGCCGAACTCGCGGCGCTGCCGCGCGAGATGGCGCGGGGCATCGGCCGGGCGCCGCTGCGCAGCCTGCTGCCCGCGCCGGTCCGCGACGGCTACGGCCGGGAGCGCGAGGACACCGCCCTCGACGCCCTCGTCCTGGAGAACGACCGGCTGCGCGTCACCGTGCTGCCCGGGCTCGGCGGCCGGATCCACTCCCTCCACCACAAGCCCACCGGCCGCGAACTCGTCTACCGCAACCCCGTCCTCCAGCCCGCCGCCTTCGCCCTCAACGGCGCCTGGTTCTCCGGCGGCATCGAGTGGAACACCGGCGCCACCGGCCACACCACCCTTTCCTGCGCCCCGCTGCACGCGGCGACCGTCCCCGCGCCGGACGGCACCCCGATGCTCCGCCTCTGGGAGTGGGAGCGCCTGCGCGACCTGCCGTTCCAGGTCGACCTGTGGCTGCCCGAGGACTCCGACTTCCTCCTCGTCGGCGTCCGCGTCCGCAACCCGCACGAGCGGCCCGCGCCCGTCTACTGGTGGTCGAACACCGCCGTCCCCGAGCACCGCAGGGTCCTGGCCCCCGCCGACACCGCCTGGCACCACGGCTACGAGCGCGGGCTCACCGAGGTGCCCGTGCCGGCCGGGCCGGACGGCACCGACCGCTCCCGGCCGCGCCACAGCACCCACGCCGGCGACTGGTTCTACGACCTCCCGGACGGCGGCCGGCGCTGGATCGCCGCCCTCGACGAGGACGGCACCGGCCTCGTCCAGACCTCCACCGACGTCCTGCGCGGCCGCAAGCTCTTCGTCTGGGGCACGGGCCCCGGCGGCCGCCGCTGGCAGGAATGGCTCACCGCCCCCGGCACCGACGGCTACGCCGAGATCCAGGCCGGACTCGCCCGCACCCAGCTCGAACACCTCGAACTCGCCCCCGAGTTCGAGCTGACCTGGCTGGAGGCGTACGGGCCGCTGGCCGCCGATCCCGCCACCGCGCTGGGCGCCGACTGGGCGGCGGCCCGCGCCGAGGCCGAGCGGAGCCTCGACCTGGCCCTGCCCCGTACCGCCGTCGACGCCGCCCACACCGCCTGGCGCGAGCGGGCCGCCGACACCGACCCGGCACCCGACGCGGTCCTGGCGGCCGGCTCCGGCTGGGGCGCCCTGGAAGTGCTGCGCGCCGGTCACGCCCTGCCCGGCACCCCCTTCCCGGAGTCCACCCTCGGCGCCGCGCAGGAACCCTGGCGCGCCCTGCTGAGCACCGGCGTCCTGCCGCCGCCCGCGAAGGGCGCCGTACCGCTTCCGCCGCAGGTCGGCCAGGCATGGCGGGACATGCTGGAGACCGCCCCCGCCGATCCGTCCACCGAGTACCACCTCGGCATCGCCCAGTGGCACGCGGGCGACCGGGCCCAGGCGGTACGCAGCTGGGAGCGGGGCCTGGCCGGGGCGGCGGTCCGCTGGCCGCTGCTGTACTGCCTCGCCGTCGCCGACCGCGAGGAGGGGCATCCGGAGCGGGCCGCCCACCGCTTCGCCGAGGCGTCCGGGGAACTGGACGGGACGCTCGACGGACCGGCCGCCGTCACCGCCGCCGCCGCGCTCGCCCGCGAGGCCGTCGACGCCCAGCTGGCGGCCGGCCGGCCCGAGCGTGCCCGCACGCTGTGGCGGGCGCTGCCGGAAGAGGTGCGGGCGAGGGGCGCCTTCCGGCTCCTGGAGGTCCGGCTGCTCCTCGCCGAAGGGCGCCCGGCCGAGGCGCGGGCCGTCTTCGACACCGGTTTCGAGGTCCCGGACCTGAGGGAGGGCGCCGAGATCCTGGGCGAGCTCTGGGCCCGGATCACCGACGAACCGCTCCCGGCGGCCTACGAGTTCCGCATGCGCCCGTAGGGGCGGCATGCGGAGCGGACCGGACCGGGTTCGCGGAGCGAGAGCCGGGACGCCCCTGGCCGGGGCTCAGGATACGCGGCAGAGGATCTCGCCGTGCGGGACCATGAACCAGGCGTCCTCGCGCGTGCCCCACTCGCGCCACGCCGCCTGGATCCCCGCCAGTTCTGCGCGGGTGGCGTGGCCGCCCTCGACCGCCAGGTCCGCGTAGGAGGAGGAGGTCGTGCGGTCCGCCCACAGGCCGCTCCACCAGGCCCGCTCGTCGGGGGTGGCGAAGCACCAGGTGCCCGCCGTGGTGGTGATCTCGGTGAAGCCGGCCTGCCGGGCCCAGGCGAACAGCCGCCGCCCGGCGTCCGGTTCGCCGCCGTTGGCGCGCGCCACCCGGTGGTACAGGTCCAGCCAGGCGTCCAGGGCGGGCCGTTCGGGGTACCAGGCGAAGGCGCCGTAGTCGCTGTCGCGGGCCGCCACGATCCCGCCCGGCCGGCAGACGCGCCGCATCTCGCGCAGGGCCTGGACCGGGTCGCCGACGTGCTGGAGCACCTGGTGGGCGTGGACGATGTCGAAGGAGTCGTCGGGGAAGTCCAGGGCGTGGACGTCGGCGACCGCGAACTCCACGTTCTCCAGGCCGCGTTCGGCGGCGGTCGCGCGGGCCTTCGTCAGCACGTCCTCGGCGGCGTCGACGGCGGTGACCCGTCCCGGGGCGACCAGCGCGGCCAGGTCGGCCGTGATGGTGCCGGGGCCGCAGCCGACGTCCAGCACGTCGAGCCCCGGGCGCACCTCGCCCAGCAGGTAGGCCGCGGAGTTGGCGGCGGTGCGCCAGGTGTGCGAGCGGAGCACCGACTCGTGGTGGCCATGGGTGTAGACGGCGGTCTCGTGGACCCGGGGCTGCTCGGAGGCGTGCGTCATCGAACCGACTCCCTCGGTGTGGTGTGTGGCTCCACGGTAGAGGCTCGCGCCGCATCGTGAGACTCCCGTCTTGCGATGTGGACAGGGGTGGTGATGGCCGGGTGGGCCGAACGGGCGGCTCGGGCAGCGGAGTTCGGGGTTGGCGGGTGCGGGCCGGGTGGCGCTCCCTTGGTGCCGAGAATGGGGATTGGAGTTGGTTTCTAGAAGCGACTTCTATATCTTTCCCCCGGAGGGAACGCGCGACGGGGGGCGCGTACCCACGCGGAGGCGGCCCGGCCCGTGGGGGGAGAACCGGGCCGCCACCGCAACCCCATGCCACCACCGCCACCGCAGGCGTCGCCGCTGCCACCTCAGGCCCCGGCCCCGACCGGCCCCCCGCCTCCACCGCACCCCCACCTCCACCACACCCCCGCCCCGACGCGCCCCGGCCGTGCGCCGCCCGCAGCGCCCGCCGCCGACCGCGTCCCCCCCCCGTCCCCTCCTGTGACAGCCTCATGAACAGGCGTCCGGGAACCGGGTCCCGCCGCCCCGCGCACCCCTACGATCGGCCCGCCGCCGCCGGTGGCCCGACCCGTGACCCGTGCCGAGGAGACCCGTGCCGCATCCGCCCGTGCCCGTCCGCCGTACGCTCCTGAAGGCCCTCGCCGCCGGACCGGCCGCCGCCGCGCTCGGCGGACTCGCCGCCGCCCGGGCCGCCGCCACCCCCGCGGGCCCCGCCGCGCCCCTCGCCGCCCCCGGCATCGTGAAACCGCTGCCCGACGCGTACTTCACCGTCCGGGGCACCAACGCCGAAGCCCGCTTCGACGCCCTCGGCGACACCGGCCTCCTCACCCCGGCCGACCGCTTCTTCGTCCGCAACCACACCTCCACCCCGGTCCTCGACGCCCGGGACTGGAGGCTCACCCTCTGGGGCGACGGCCTCCACGGCCGCAGCCCCGTCCACCTCACCTACGGACGCCTCCGCGACCTGCCCTCCGTCACCCGGACGGCTCTCGTCGAGTGCGCCGGGAACGGCCGCAGCCTCTACGCCACCCAGCAGGGCCAGTCCGTCTCCGGCACCGCCTGGACCCTCGGCGCCGTCGGCGCCGCCCGCTGGCGCGGGGTCCGCCTCGGCGAGGTGCTGCGGCGCGCCGGACTCGCCCGCGACGCCGTCGACCTGCTGCCGCGCGGCCTCGACGACCCGTACATCTCGGGCGGCACCGACTACGGCCGGGTCCGCCGCCCGCTGCCCGTCGCCAAGGCGCTGGACGACGTGATCCTCGCGTACGAGATGAACGGCGAGCCCCTCCCGTACGACCACGGGCACCCCGTCCGGCTCATCGTGCCGAACTGGGTCGGCATCGCCTCCGTCAAGTGGCTCGGCGACATCGAGGTCTCCACCCGCCCGCTCACCAGCCCCTGGTCGACCGACTGGTACCGGCTCCTGGGCGAGGCCCACCCGCCCGGCGGCAGCGCCCCGATCACCCGGCAGACCCTCAAGTCCGGCTACCAGCTGCCCTTCGGCGCCACCCTGGAGGCCGGCCGCGTCCACCGCCTCACCGGCCGCGCCTGGTCCGCCCACGCGCCCGTCCGCTCCGTCGACGTCTCCGCCGACGGCGGCGCCACCTGGCGCCCCGCCCGCCTCCACGACGCGCCCCGGCGCGGCGCCTGGGTCCGCTGGTCGGCGCCGTGGCGCCCCGGGCGCACCGGGCCCGCCACCCTGCTCTCCCGCACCACCGACGCCGCCGGGAACACCCAGCCCGACCGGGCCGTGCACAACACCCAGGGCTACCTCTTCGACGCGGTCGTCCGTCACCCGGTCACCGTCGTCTGAACGGCGGACCGGCCCGAACCTTCGTATAAAGGGCTCGGGGACGCCGTGCCCGGCGCCCCGCGCGCTCAGGAGGTGCGGGACATGCGGGAGACGGTTCCGGAAGGCCGCGGCCCGGTGCGCTACGGACCTCCGGCGCCCGAGAGCGGCCGGCCCGTCCCCCCGGGGCTCGCCGCCCTCCTCGCGGCGGCCGCCGGACGGACCTCCCCCGAACCGCCCGGCGGCGGCCCCGTCCTCCGCGAGGCCGCCGCCGGCTACTGGTGGCGCCGCGGGCTGCGCGGCCACGCCGAGGACGGCCTCGCCGCCCCCGGCGCCCCCGCCCTGCTCCTCGCCCTGCTCGCCGCCCACGGAGGCGACGTCCTGCTGCCCCGGCCCAGCCCCGCCTGGTGGACCCCGCAGATCCGGCTCCTGGGCCGGCCCGCGTACCACGTGCCCACCACCGCCGAGGCCGGCGGCGTCCCCGACCCGTACGCGCTCCTGGAGACCGTCCGCCGGGTCCGCGCCGAGGGCGGCGACCCGCGCGTGCTGCTCCTCTCCGTCGCCGACGACCCCACCGCCACCGTCCCCCCGCCCGAACTCGTCCGGGAGAGCTGCGAGGCCGCCGTCGCGGAGGGGCTCCACGTCGTCAGCGACGAGACCTGGCGCGACACCCTCCACCACCCCCGGGACACCGTCCTCGTCAGCCCCGCCGAGATGTGCCCCGACGACGTCACCGTCCTCGCCGACCTCGCCGGCGGCGGCCTCGTCCCCGCCTCCTGGCCCTGCGCGATCGCCCGCTTCCCGCCGACCGGCCGCACCCGCGCCGACCGCTACGGCGACCCCAGGGCCCGCGCCCTCGACGTCCTCACCGCGCTCGGCGCCGTCCTCCCCGCGCCCGTCGCCCCCGCCGCCGCCCACGCCCTCGACGAACCCGAGGACGTCTCCGTACCCGCCCTGCGGGCCGCCGCCGTCCACGGCCGGCTCGCCGCCGCCGCACACCGCGTCGTCCTCGCCGCCGGCGCCCTCGCCAGGCCCCCGAAGGCCGGCCGCCACCTCTACGCCGACCTCGGCCCGCTCCGCCCCGCCCTCGCCGCCCGCGGCGTCACCGACTCCCTGGAACTGGAGCAGTACCTCACCGCCCGGCTCGGCCGGCCCGTCCCCGGCGGCCACCGCTTCGGCGACGAACTCGGCGCCCTCCGCGTCCGCCTCGACACCGGACCGCTGCTCGGCGCCGACCCGCCCGAGCGCGCCGAGACGCTCGCCTCCCGCACGCCGGAGCAACTGCCCCAGGCGGTACGGGCCCTGGACGGGCTGGCCGCCGTCCTCGACGACCTGGCCGATCCCACCGCGCAGAACGGAGCCCGCAGATGACCGAGAGGACGGCCCGCCCCGCCCCGGCCGCCCGGGCCCCGCGCCCGGCCGCGCCCGCCACCCTCCCGACCTCCGTCCTCCAGCCGCTCGGCCGGCTCCGCGAGGACTGGCCCCGCACCTTCGCCGGCCGGCTCACCGCACCCCTCCCCGGCGTCCGCGCCCTCGCCCGGCTCGCCCGCGAGGGCGCCGTCCGCCCCCGGCCGGAGGGTCTGCGGGACGTGCCCCGGCTGCCCTTCGAGCCCGGCCCGCTGCCGCCCGCGGGACCCGGCACCGTAGCCGTCACCTGGGCCGGACACGCCAGCTGGATCCTCCGCGCCGGCGGCCTCACCGTCCTCACCGACCCGGTCTGGTCCCGCCGCATCCTCGGCACCCCGGCCCGGCTCACCCCGGTCGGCGTCCGCTGGGAGGACCTGCCGCCGGTCGACGCGGTGGTCATCAGCCACAACCACTTCGACCACCTCGACGCCCCCACCCTCCGCCGCCTCCCGCGCGCCACCCCGGCCTTCGTCCCCGCCGGCCTCGGCCGCTGGTTCCGCCGCCGCGGCTTCACCCGCGTCACCGAGCTCGACTGGTGGGAGGCGGCCGAACTCGACGGCGTCCGCTTCGACTTCGTCCCCGCCCACCACTGGTCCAAGCGGACCCTCCTCGACACCTGCCGCTCCCTGTGGGGCGGCTGGGTGCTCACCGACCCCGCCGGCCACCGGGTCTACTTCGCCGGGGACACCGGATACGGCCACTGGTTCGCCGAGATCGGCCGCCGCCACCCCGGCATCGACCTGGCGCTCCTCCCCATCGGCGCCTACGAGCCCCGCTGGTGGCTGCGGGACGTCCACACCGACCCGGAGGAGGCGGTCAGGGCCCACCAGGACCTGGGCGCCCGCCGGATGGCCCCCATGCACTGGGCCACCTTCGTCCTCTCCTCCGAGCCCGTCCTCGAACCCCTCGACCGCGTCAGGGCCGCCTGGGAACGCGCCG
Source organism: Streptomyces sp. NPDC004435 (assembly GCF_042873895.1). NCBI lineage: Bacteria > Bacillati > Actinomycetota > Actinomycetes > Kitasatosporales > Streptomycetaceae > Streptomyces > Streptomyces sp. NPDC004435. The sequence continues at coordinate 116,741 of NZ_JBIAMB010000013.1, forward strand.
GCCTGTCCCGCGAGGACCTGTGGGACCTCCCGGTCGGCGGCTCACGCGTCCTCGTGCCGTAGCGCCCGCCCCCGGCCGTCCCGGTCGCCCCTGATCCGCCGCCACACCGCGGGACCCGCGCTGATCAGCAGCGTCAGGCCCACCGCCGCCACCACGCCCTGCCACGGCTCGGGAAAGAGCGAGCCGCCCAGGATGCCGATCAGCTGGTACGTCGCCGCCCAGGCCAGACAGGCCGCCGCGTCCCCGCGCGCGAAGCGGCGCAGCGGCATGCGGGCGAGCAGACAGGCCAGCATCACCGGGATCCGGCCGGCCGGGACCAGCCGGGACAGCACGAGCACCGACACCTGATGGGTGTCGAGGCGCTCCTGCGCGTGCGCCAGGCGGTCCGGCGTCACCCGGGAGCGCAGCGCCGCCAGCCACCGCGAACCGTTCCTCGACCGCACGCCCCGCTGCCCCAGCCAGTACAGCGCCAGATCGCCGAGGAACGCGGCGAGCGAGGCCAGCAGGAAGACGACGAGCAGCGAGAAGGGCGAGGACTGGTGGAAGGCGACCACGGCCGCCGAGCTGACGATCGCCCCCGTCGGCACCACCGGCACCAGCGCCCCCAGCGCCACGAGGAGGAACAGCGACGGATAGCCGACCGCCTGCTGCGTCGACTCCGGCGGAAGGTCGCCCACGGCGGCGAGCAGCGCACCGGTCACCGGGCGACCTCCGGCCGCACCCGCTCGCCGTGCGCCAGCCGGTGCACCACCGCCTTCGGCGCCAGCCGGGCCGCGTGCCGGACGAACTCGTCGCCCGGAGCGTGGAACTCGTGCGGCCGGACGCCGTCCAGACCGATCGGCCAGTACGTGCCGTAGTGCACCGGCACCGCCGCCGCCGGGGACAGCGCCGCCAGCGCCTGCGCCGCCCGTCCCGCGTCCAGATGCCCGTGCCCCAGGTACGGGCCCCAGCCGCCGACCGGCAGCAGCGCCACGTCGACCGGCCCGACCGCTTCCGCCATGTCGTCGAAGAGCCCGGTGTCCCCGGCGAAGTACGTGCGGGCCTCGCCCTCGATGACGTATCCGAGCGCGGGGGAGCGGTGCGGGCCGAACGGCAGCCGCCGGCCGTCGTGCGCCGCCGGCACCGCCCGTACCGCCACGCCCTCCACCGTCACCTCGTCCCCGGCCGCCACCTCCGTGAGCCGCAGCCCCGCCGCGGCCAGCCGGCGCAGCCCCGGCACGGCGTCGGGCGCGCCGGACGGCACCAGCACCCGCGTCCCCGGCGCGAGCCGGGCCAGCGACGGCAGGTGCAGATGGTCGGAGTGCAGGTGCGAGACGAGGACCGCCTCGGCCACGGCCGCCTCCGGCGGCGGCGGGGCGCCCCGGCGGCGGCGCAGGTGCGCGAGGCGCCGGGCGAAGAGCGGGTCCGTGAGGAACCGGACCCCGGAGTCCTCGACCGTGCAGGTCGCGTGCCCCCACCAGGTGACCTCCACCGGCATGCCGCCCTTCCGTCGCCCCGCGTGCTCCCTGTCGAGAGTAGAGGCCCGGCGGCCCTCCCGTGCGGCACCCCGGGGCAGTAGGGTCGGCGCATGAACGACGTCCGGGTCGCGGCGATCGCCAGCCTGACCCCGCTCGAAGAACTCGATTCCGACCCCTTCCTCGTCGACACGCGCGGCCAGCACGCGGTGTGCGCCCGCTGGGCCGTCGAGCGGGGGTACGTCCTCGCCCGCCAGCTCCTCATCTACGGCGTGCGCCCCGACCACGACGAGCTCTGGGCCGACGTGGACTCCGGCGAGGTCGACCTCTTCGTCGCCGCCAACGAGCACGTCCTGGCCCGCGCCCTGACCTCGGTTCCCGGCTTCCGCGCGGAGTGCGCCCGCCGGGGCGTCCGGGTGGAGACGGCCGACGCCGCGCCGCCCGCCTACGACTCCGCCGCCAAGGCCGCGGTCCACCGGCGGCTCTCGATGCCGACCGCCGGCTACGACGGCACCTGACCCGGCTCCGCCGCGTCCCCTCCGCACCCTCTTGCCCTTCCCCGATGTGCTCTGCGCCCCCCGGTGGGTAGGTGTGTCAGGGTAGGGGGACGTTTGGGTGAAAGGTGACGGACGGCGTGGGCGACGGGCTGAGGGGCGGCACCGACCGCTGGCGCAGGGCGGGGCGGGCAGGCGTACGGGTGCTCACGGTGTGGGCCGTGTCGACGGGCACGCTCCTCGTGCTCGCGGGGCTGCTGCCCGACTTCCAGCTGCAGTCGGCCGACGGCGACAGCCTCACCAGGACGGCGCTGACCGCCGCGTCGGCGGCCGGCGCGTTCGGCCTGCTCACCGCGCTGGTCTGGCCCCTGGTGGTCCGCGCGCTGCTCCTCGTCCCCGCGCTCGTCCTCGGGCTGCTGGTCTTCTTCCTCAACGGCTCGCTGCTGCTCGTCGCGCTCTGGCTGATCCCCGACGGGCGCGGAGCCGCCGACCCGGAGACCGCGGTGGTCGTCGCCGCCGTGATGTCCGCCGTCGCCTCCGCGACCTCCACCGCGCTCGCCGTCCGGGACGACGACGCCTACCGCCGCCGGCTCTACCGGCTGACCGGCCGCACCCGCCCCCGCGACCCGCGGACCGTCCCGGAGCCCCCGCCCGGCACGGTCTTCCTCCAGCTCGACGGCGTCGGCCACGAGGTGCTGCGGTCGGCCGTCGCCGACGGAGTGATGCCGACGGTGGCCGGCTGGCTGGCGGCGGGGCACCGCCTCACGCCGTGGCGGACGGACTGGTCGAGCCAGACCGGCGCCAGCCAGCTCGGCATCCTGCACGGCAGCAACGAGGACGTGCCGGCCTTCCGCTGGTACGAGAAGGACACCGGCCGCCTCATGGTGTCGAACCGGCCGGCGAGCGCGGTCGAGCTCCAGCGCCGGGCGGTGCGCCGCACCGGCGACGGCGGGCTGCTCAGCCTGGACGGCGCCTCCCGGGGCAACCTCTTCAGCGGCGGCGCCGACCAGGTGGCGCTGGTGCTGACGGTGGCGGCGCGCCGTGGCCGCCGGAACCGCTCGCGGGCCGGCTACTTCGCGTACTTCTCCGACCCGGCCAACGCCGTCCGCACCGCCGGCTCCTTCGTCAACGAGGTGGTCCGCGAGGTGGCGCAGTCGATCCGGGCCCGGCTGCGCCGGGACCGGCCCCGGATCCCGCGCGGCGGCACCTACCCCTTCGTCCGCGCCTTCGCGACGGTGATCGAGCGGGACGTGGTGGTCGCCGCCGTCATGGGCGACATGCTCGCGGGCCGGACCGCCGTCTACGCCGACCTGGTGGCGTACGACGAGGTGGCCCACCACTCGGGACCGCAGGGCCGCGACACCGACCAGGTGCTGCGCCGTCTCGACCGCTCCCTCGCCCTCGTCGCCCGGGTCGCCGAGCACGCCCCCCGGCCGTACCGGATCGTGCTCCTCTCCGACCACGGGCAGAGCCCGGGGGAGACCTTCGAGGGGGCGTACGGGCTGACGCTGAAGGACCTGGTCCGGGCGGGCTGCGGGCTGCCGGTCTCCCGCCGGGTGGGCAGGACCCGCAGCGGCGCGGAGGCGAGGGACGCCGCCAGGGACGCGCTGCGCAGCGCCCTGCACCGGCCGGTGGAGACGGGTGAGGAGGCCGAGCGCGAGCTGCCGGCCCGCCGGTCGGAGCCGGTCGTCCTCGCCTCGGGGAACCTGGGCCTGATCTCCTTCCCCGACGTGCCGCACCGGATGACGAAGGAGGAGATCGACCGGCGTCACCCGGCGCTGCTGCGGACCCTCGCGCAGCATCCGGGGATCGGCTTCCTGCTGGTGGCGAGCGCCGAGCACGGCTCGGTGGTGCTGGCCGGGGACGGGGTGGAGGTGCCGGTGGCGGAGCTGGCCGACGACGGGCCGCTGGCGGTGTTCGGCCGGGGCGCGGCCGAGGCGGTCCGGCGCACCGACGGCTTCCCGCACGTCGCCGACGTGATGGTCAACTCGATGTACGACCCGGCGGCCGGCACGGTGCACGCCTTCGAGGAGCAGATCGGCTCGCACGGCGGCCTGGGCGGGGAGCAGTCGCGTCCCTTCCTGCTCTCGCCGCCGGAGCTGTCGCCCCCGGTCGCGGAGGGCGGGGAACTGGTGGGCGCGGAGCGGGTCCACCGGGTGCTGCGCCGCTGGCTGCGGGAGGTCGACGGGCCGCAGGTGCCGCTGGAGCGCCCGGCCGCGACCCGGGAGAGCTCCGCGCCCGGAACGGAAGCGGGATCAGCCCTTCCGGTGGAGGGGCCGGTCGTGCCGGACACGCGGAAGCACTGATTCGGGCAGGTGCTCGCCGCCGGCGCCTCATGGTCCGGTCACCGCGAGGTGCAGGCGCGCGGTGCCCTCGTGTACGCCTGGACGGCCGGTCGCGGGCGCGCCGCCGCCACCGGGGGCGGGCGCCGCCGACGCGGTGAATCAGGGCCCGGAGGCGTAGTCCAGGAGGGCGGATCTCCCGCCCGGGCGGAGCGTCGGCGGGCCCGGCGGGGCAGTACGGATCACCGTGAGCCCCGCATCCCGGCCGGCCCACCCGGCCCGGCCGCACCACGAGCCCGCCACCCCGGCGGGCCGTCCGGCACGCGTCCGGCGGCTGCTCGTCCCGGTCTGCGGCGCACTGCTCGCCCTCGTCGCCCTCGTCGCCCTGGCCGCGCCCCGCACCGCCGCCGCCCTGCCCGGCTCCGTCGCCGAACCCCGGCCGGCCGGCGCGCCCGCCGTCCCGGACCCCGTCGGCGAGACGTACGAACCGGGTCCCGCCGAGGCCGGCCTCCCCGGCCGCACCCGGCACCGCAGGACCCGCGTCCGCCCCGTCCCGGCGCCCCCGCACCCCCGCGCCGCCCGCCGGGCCCCCCGGCGCGCCGCCCCCGCCTCCGTCCCCGCTCCTCGCCCGCTCTCGCACCGGCGCGTGGTGATGCGCTGCTGACCGGCCCCGCCGCAGCAGCCCCATTCCACCCACCCACCCCGCACCCGCGAGGAGCACCGCCATGAAGTCAGACCCGTACGCCGTCCTCCAGGCCCTGCTGCGCGCCGAGGCCGCGCGCGACCGCAGGGCCGCCGAGCACCCCTCCGAACCGGCGCCGGTCCCGCCGGCCGCCGAGCCCGCGCCCGCCCCGGCGGGACCGCGCCCGCACCGGGAGCCCCCGGTGCGCTGACCGGCAGGGCTTCGGCCGCCCGGCCCCGTGCCGGGCGGCCGGCGCGAACCCACCGCCGGAGAATCCGGATTGCGGCCGCCCGTCGGTCCGTACGAGGCTGACCGGATGACCTCGACCGACCGGAACACCCGCCCCGATCGGTCCGCCGGAGCCTCTTCCGGCCCGGGCCCCGTGACCCGCACCGACCAGCCCGCCGAAGCCTCTTCCGGCCCGGGCCCCGGCACCCGCCCCGATCGGTCCGCCGGAGCCCTCTCCGGCCCGGGCCCCGAGACCCGCACCGACCAGCCCGCCGAAACCCCCTCCGGCCCAGGCCCCGACACCCGCACCGACCAGCCCGCCGACGTCTCCTCCGGCCCGGGCCCCGTGACCGCGCGCCGCGTCCCCGCTCTCGTGCGGCGGGCCGCCGTCTTCGCGCGGCGGCCCTACTGGGACCGGCCCAGCACCGCGTACCGGGTCCGGCGCTGGCCCGACCTCACCGCGCTCTGCCTCGCCACCGTCTTCTTCTGGTCCAGCCTCAGCCCCTCCCTGGTGCCCCGCCCCTGGTACCTCCAGGGCATCGTCGGCGGCATCACCGCCACCATCGGCTACGCCCTCGGCTCCACCCTCGCCTGGCTGTTCCGGGCCGTCGCCCCGCGCCGCCCGGGCGAGCGGATCCGCGCCCGCTGCTGGCAGGCGTACTGGCTCCTCGCCCCGGTCGCGAGCATCTGGCTGATCTCCGAGTCGGCCCGGATGCAGCGCCGGCTGCGGGTCCTCCAGGACCTGCCGCCCTCGCTCACCTGGCACACCCCGATGATCGCCCTCATCGCGCTCGCCCTCCTGGCCCTCGCGCTGGTCCTCGCCCGGCTCGTCCGGCTCGCCGCCGTCACCCTCATCCGGCTGCTCGGCCGGCTGCTGCCCCGGCCCGTCGCCTACGCCACCGGCGCGCTCCTCACCGCCCTCGCCGTGCTCGTCGGCGTCCGCGACCTCGTCTACGACCGGGGGATCGTGGACGTCGCCGACCGCATCGCCGCCGCCACCAACGGCGGGACCAAGGCCGGCGTCGAACGCCCCGGCTCCCGCTACGTCTCCGGCGGCCCCGGCTCCCTCCTCGGCTGGGAGTCGCTCGGCTACGAGGGCCGCAACTTCACCGGCTCCACCCCCACCCGGGCCGCGCTCACCGCCTGGAGCGGCCGCCCCTCCCGGGACCCGGTCCGCGTCTACGTGCCGTCCACCCCGCCCGTCGCCTTCGCCGACGACCGCCCCTTCGCCGCCCAGGCCGCGCTCGCCGTCCGCGAACTCGACCGCACCGGAGCCTTCGACCGGGCGGTGCTCGCCGTCGCCGGCACCACCGGCACCGGCTGGATCGACCCGAACGTCGCCGAGGCCCTGGAGTACATGTACCGGGGCGACACCGCGATCGTCGCCGTCCAGTACTCGTACCTGCCCAGCTGGGTCTCCTTCCTCGTCGACAAGGAGAAGGCCGGCCAGGCCACCCGCGCCCTCATCGACGCCGTCCGCGCCCGCCTCGACACCCTGCCGCCCGACCGACGCCCCCAGCTCGTCGTCACCGGCGAGAGCCTCGGCGCCTACGCCGTCGAAGCCTCCTTCGGCACCGCCGACGCCCTCCTCGCCGGCACCGACGGCGCCCTGATCATGGGCCCGCCCGACTTCTCGCCGATCTCCCGCGAGCTCCGCCGCGACCGGGACCCCGGCAGCCCCGTCTGGCGACCGCAGTACGAGGGCGGCAGCCGCATCCGCTTCGGCCAGTTCCCGGCCGCCGACCTCGCCCGGCCGCCCGCCGTCTGGGAGCACCCGCGCGTGGTCTACCTCCAGAACGCCTCCGACCCGGTCGTCTGGTGGTCGCCCGACCTGCTGCTCGACCGGCCCGCCTGGCTCTCCCGCCCGCTCGGCCCGGACATCACCCCCGAGATCCGCTGGTTCCCCTTCGTCACCTTCTGGCAGACCTCGGTCGACATGGCCGTCTCGTACGGCGTCGACGCCCCGCACGGGCACCGCTACGGCACCGGAGCCGTCGACGGCTGGGCCGCCGTCGTCCCGCCCGCGGGCTGGACCGACGCCGACACCGACCGGCTCCGCGCCTTCATCGGCCACCGCGGGGCCGCCTACTGACGGCGGGCGGCCGGCCCGCATGACCTCACGGGTAATCGACCCGCACCGGCCTTCGGCGGCAAGCTCTGAACCACCGGAACCCGGGCGGCGCACTCCGTCCGGGCGCCGGGCCCCACCGTACGAACGACCCCCCTTCGGAAGGGTGATCCGTCATGTCCCAGGCCCTGCTCGCCGGTCTCTCCCGCACCACCCAGCCGAGGTCCATGGTGCGCCGGTTCCTCGCCCTCGACGCCGTCGTCACCGGCGGCAACGGCCTCGCCTACGCCCTTGCCCCCGGCCCCCTCGGCGAACTCCTCGGCGTGGACCGCACCCTGCTCCTCGGCCTCGGCGTCCTCCTCACCGCCTACGCCGCCGGAGTGGCCTGGCTCGCCGCCCGCCCGCAGCCGCCGGCGCTCGGCGTCAAGCTGGTCATCGACATCAACGCGTTGTGGGCCGTCCTCAGCCTGGTCGCCCTCGTCGCCTGGCTGGAGCCCACCACCGCCGGACTCGTCTGGACCCCGCTCCAGGCGGGCACCGTCGCCGGCTTCGCCCTCCTCCAGTGGGCCGCCCTGCGCGCCGCTACCCGCTGAGGGAGCGCAGGTACTCCACCGTCGCCGGGTCGGCCGGGAGCATCGTCTCGATGGCCAGCTCGGCGACGGTCACGTCCATCGGCGTGTTGAAGGTCGAGATCGACGACACGAAGGACAGCACCCGCCCGTCGTGCTCGATCTGCAGCGGCAGCGCGAAGTACGGATACGGCTCGGGGTCCTCCACGTCACCCGGGTGCGGCTCCGGCAGCGGATACGCCGCCACCTCCTCGTACACCGCGCGCAGCGCGTCCGAACGGGCGTAGGCGATCTGACGCTCCATCTGCGCCAGGAGATGTCCCCGCCACTCCCGCAGGTTGCGGATCCGGGGCGCGAGGCCCTCCGGGTGCAGCGTGATCCGCATGGCGTTCATCGGCGGCGTCAGCAGATGCTCCGGCAGCCCCTCGATGAGCAGCCCGATCGCCCGGTTGGCGGCCACCACCGTGTACGTGCCGTCCACCACGAGCGCCGGGTAAGGCTCGTACCCCTGGAGCAGCCGCTCGATGCCCTCCCGCAGCGTCTCCAGCTCCGGCGCGTCGAGCGTCGACTCCGCGTAGCGGGGCGCGTAACCCCCCGCGAGCAGCAGCGCGTTGCGGTCCCGCACCGGCACCTCCAGGTGCTCGGCGAGCCGGAGGATCATCTCCTCGCTCGGCCGCGACCGTCCGGTCTCGACGAAGGAGATGTGCCGTGCCGAGGAGTCCGCGCGCAGCGCCAGCTCCAGCTGGCTCAGCCGCCGCCGCTCGCGCCAGTCGCGCAGCAGGGGCCCCACTCCCGTGTCGTTCACGACTGTTGTCATGGGCAGACGGTATCTCAGAGGGGTGACCCGGGTACGTTCCCCCGGAGGCACATCCGCACCCCGTACCCCGCCCCGCGCACCACCGACCGGAGGGAGCACCCCCGTGCCCACGCAGCCGCTGTCGCAGAAGGAGATCGAGGACCGACTGCGGGAGCTGCCCGGCTGGTCGGTCGAGGACGCCCGCCTGGTCCGCTCCTACCGGCTCGCCGACCACTTCGCCGCCACCGCCCTCGTCGTCCACGTGGCCCAGATCCAGCAGGAGCTGGACCACCACTCGGACCTGACGCTCGGTTACGACTCGGTCGCCGTCTCCGTCCACACCCACTCCGCGGGCGGCGCCCTCACCGAGAAGGACTTCGCCCTCGCCGAGCGCGTCGACGCCATCGCCCCCGGCCACGGCGCCCGCTGACCCTCCGTCCGCCCGTCCGGGCCGTACGATCCCCGGCATGGCGGACACCCTGCTCGACTACGAGACCGAGGCGGCCCACTACGACGAGACCCGCGGCGGCGTGCCCCGGGCGGAGGCGGCGGCCGGCGCCGTGCGGCGGCTCCTGCCGCCCGGCGCCCGCACCGTCCTCGACCTCGCCTGCGGCACCGGGCTCGTCACCGAGCGGATCGCCGGGCCCGGGCCGCGCGTCCTCGGCGCCGACGCCGCCCACGCCATGCTCAGGGCCGCGCAGCGGCGGCTCCCCGGCCGGGTGGTCCGCGCCGACGCCCGCCGGCTGCCGTTCCGCGACGGGAGCCTCGACGCGGTCTGCGCGGTGTGGCTGCTCCATCTGGTGCCGTACACCGGGGAGATCGTCGCCGAGGCCGCCCGGGTGCTGCGCCCCGGCGGCGTCCTCGCCGTCACCGTCGACAAGGACGCCGCCCATGACGTCGGCAGCGACATCGACGCCCTGCTCCGCCCGCACCGGACGGCTTCCGCCGCCCACGACCGGGCCGGGCGCCTCGAAGCCCTCGCCGCCGCCCACGGCCTCGCCCCGGCCGGGACCACCGTCTTCACCGGCCACGGCCAGGGCGCGACCCCCCGGGGCACCGCCCGCCTGCTCCGCGCCGGCTACTACGCCTCCTGGTTCCGCGGCGACCGGGCCGTCACCGACGCCCTCGCCGCCGCCCTGGCGGCCCTCCCGGACCAGGACCGTCCCCGCGCGGACCCGGAGTACCGCCTCGCGGCCTACGCGAAGCCCGCGAAGGGCCCCTCGGCCCGCGTGGAGGGTCCTTAGGAGGTGACCCGGCCTCCGGCCAGTTCGAGCCGGCGGCCGGTGAACCGCTCGCGGAACTCCCGGTCGTGCGAGACCGCGACCACCGCGCCCGGGAACGCGGCGACCGCCTCCTCCAGCTCCTCCACCAGCGCGGGCGCGAGGTGGTTCGTGGGCTCGTCCAGGATCAGCAGGTCGGCGGGGCGGCCGACCAGCAGGGCGAGTTCGAGCCGGCGGCGCTGTCCGGCCGAGAGCGCGGACACCGGCACGGCCAGGTCCTCCTCCCGCAGCAGCCCCAGGGCGAGCAGCTCCGCCGCGTGTTCCTCCGGCTCGCCGGGCCGGCCCTCCGCCCAGACCGCGAGGGCCGTGCGGCGGGTGGGGGAGTGCGGCAGCTCCTGCGCGAGATGGCCGACCCGGCCGACCCGGCGCACCACCCCCTCGTCCGGTACGAGTTCACCGGCGAGGACCCGCAACAGCGTCGTCTTCCCCGCCCCGTTGGGACCGGAGACGAGCAGCCGCTCGCCGGCCCCGATCCGCAGCTTCTCCACGGTGAGCCGGTCGCCGACGACCACGCCCTCCAGCTCCACCGGCGGTCCCTCGGGCGGCTCCGCGCCGTCCCCGGCGAACCGGCCGCCGAAACGCAGCGGCTCCGGCGGCGCGGCCACCGGCTCCCGCAGCAGCTCCTCCAGCCTGCGGCGGGCCGTCCGCACCTGCCCGGAGAGCTTGTTCTCGCTGGAGCGGCGGTGCTTGCCGAAGCCCTGGCGAGGGTCCTTCCCGGTCACCGCGAGCCGCTGCCCGGCCGCCGCGACCAGCTCCTCGGTGCGGGCCACCTCCCCCCGCCACTCCAGGTGCTCCTGCGTCCGGCGGCGCCGCTCGGCGGCCTTCGCCGCCCGGTAGCCGGCCCAGCCGTCCCCGTAGCGCAGCACGCTCCGCAGGTCCCGGTCGACCTCCAGGACGGTGGTGGCGAAGCCGGTGAGGAAGGCACGGTCGTGGGTGACGACGAGCGCGGTGCCCCGGTGCGCGGCGAGCCGCGCCCGCAGCCAGTCGACGGCGTCCCGGTCGAGGTGGTTGGTCGGTTCGTCGAGCAGCAGCAGCTCGGCCCCGGAGGAGAGCACGCAGGCGAGCGCGAGCCGGGCCTGCTCGCCGCCGGACAGGGTGGTGAGCGGCCGGTCGGCGGAGACGTGGCCGAGGCCGAGGGCGTTCAGTGCGGCGGCGACCTCGGCGTCGGCGCGGTAGCCGCCGCGCTCCTCGAAGCGGTCGAGGAGTTCACCGTACGCGGCGAGCTCCTCCGGCCCCGCCGAGCCGAGGCCGGCCTCGGCGTCCCGCAACTCCGCTTCGAGTGCGCGGAGTTCGGCGAGGGCGAGGTCGAGGGCGTGCTGGACGGTGTCGTCCGGGCCGACGGGGTACGTCTCCGGCAGCGTCTGGGCCAGCCGGGCGACGGAGCCCGGGAAGCGGACGAGGAGCTCACCCTCGTCGGGGGTCAGGGTGCCGTCGAGCAGCCGGAGCAGGGTGGACTTGCCGGAGCCGTTCTCGCCGACGACGACGGCCTTCTCGCCGGGACGGACGGTGAAGGAGACCTGGTCGAGGACGCGGCGGTCGCCGAAGGCGACACCGACATGACGGAGGGAGAGCTGAGCGCGTTCGCGCATGGGTGTTCCTCTGATGGGTTCGTGGAATGCGGGCACACGAAACCGGCCCACGGCCGCGACGGCGGCCGGGCCGGACCCGGAATCAGCGGAAGAAGTAGTAGTGGTACACACCCATACGCCCAGGCTAACAGTCACCCAGGAGCAGGGCCCGGGACTTTTTCCCGGGGTGGAAGGCCCCCTGCCGAGGCCCCGCGCGCGGGGCCGGGGCGGGGCCTCGGCACCGGAGAGCGCCGGGCGGGGCCGACGACACGTTTGCCGTACCGGCAATTTTTCTTGCGTTTCCGGGCAGGAGCGGCGCAGGCTTCCTCCATGACCCAGCATCGCGAAGCCCACGCCGCGGCCCCGGCCCCGCCCGCCCACGACCACGGCCCCGGCCACGCCCCCCACGCCTCCCACGAGGGCCACGGAACCGGCGCGGGCCACTCCCACGGCCCCACGGACGCGCCTTCCCACGGCCACTCCCACGGCGACTCCCACAGCCACTCCCACGGCGACGGCGCCGGCCACGACTGGGGCCGGCTGGCCCCGCTCCTGGAGCGCCAGGCCGAGGTCGCCGGCACCGCCTACCGCGAGGCCGCCGCCTGGCTCGGCACCCTCGTCCCGGCGAGCGGCGTGCGCCGGCTCCTCGACGTCGGCAGCGGTCCCGGCGTCGTCACCACGCTCCTCGCGGAGGCGTTCCCCTACGCCGAGGCCGTCGCCGTCGACGCGACCCCGGAGCTCCTGGAGCGGGCCCGCGCCCGCGCCGAGGCCCAGGGCCTCGGCCACCGGGTGACCACCCTGCGGGCCGAACTCCCCGCCGACAACGCCGCGCTGGGCGAGGCGGACCTGCTGTGGGCCGGCAACTCGCTGCACCACATCGGCGACCAGCGGGCCGCGATCGCCGACCTGGCCGAGGCGCTGCGCCCCGGCGGTCTGATCGCGCTCGTCGAGGGCGGACTCTCCCCCCGGCACCTGCCCAGGGACACCGGCATCGGCCGCCCCGGCCTGGAGGCCCGGCTCGACGCGGAGCACGCCGACGCGTTCGCCCGGATGCGCGACGAGCTGCCCGGCAGCACCCGCGAACCGGACGACTGGCGCGCCCTGTTCGTCGCCGCGGGCCTCACCCCGGCCGGCACCCGCACCTTCCTCGTGGATGTGCCCGCGCCGGTCCCGCAGGTCGTCCGCGAGCTCGCCGTCACCCACTTCGGGCGGCTCCGGGAGGGCCTCGGCGACCGGCTGGGGGCCGAGGACCGCGCCACCCTCGACCGGCTCCTCGACCCCGCCGACGCGCAGTCCCTGCACCACCGCACGGACCTCTTCCATCTGACGGCCCACACGGTCCACACCGCCCGCAAGGGCTGAAACCGCGCGGGCCGCCGCCCGCGACCAACCAGGAGGACCACGCCTCAGGAGGACGGCTCCTCGGAAGGACGACTCCTCGGAAGGGCGACTCCTGAGGCGGAAGTCGCCTCAGGAGGCCACCGGCTCCAGCCGCCACCACTGGAACGGGGAGTCGGTGTCCTCCCCCTGCCGGATGTCGGCGCCCTCGGCCGCCGAACCGTCCGCGACCTCCAGGAGCAGCCCGCTGACGAAGCTCACCAGCGTGACCGTCCCGGGCTCCTCGACGTCCCGCTCGATGATCCACTCCTGGGCGCCGAAGTTGTTCGCCCGCCACTGCTGGACGAGCGCCCCCGGTTCCGTGGAGGCGTTCACGACGTCGAGCCGCTTCCCGCTGGCCGCGTTGACCAGGTGGTACAGCCCGCCGCCGTTCGGCACGGCGGACACCTGCCAGCGCTGCCCCGGGGCCTCGTCGGCCGCGGCGCCCTGCTGCACCTTGGCGCCGCCGCGCCGCGAACCGGCGTACACCTCCAGGACCAGCCCGCTGCCCACGTTCCGCACCCGGTAGAGCCCGTCCGGGACGGGAGCCGGGCGGCCCCCGTCCTTCAGTCCCGCCACCGGGCGCCTCAGGCCATGTTGAAGTGCGCCGGGTCCGGGCCCAGGCGCCGGCCCTCGTCCAGCGCGGCGATCGCCGCGATGTCCTCCGCGTCCAGCTCGAAGTCGAAGACCTCGATGTTCTCGCGGATCCGGGACGGGGTCACCGACTTCGGGATGACCACGTTGCCCAGCTGGAGGTGCCAGCGGAGCACCACCTGCGCGGGGGTGCGCTCGTGCTTGCGGGCGATGGCGACGAGCGCCGGGACGTCGAGCAGCCCGCGGCCCTGGCCCAGCGGCGACCACGCCTCGGTCGCGACGCCCAGCTCGGCGTGGAGGGCGCGGGACTCGGCCTGCGCCAGCTGCGGGTGCAGCTCGATCTGGTTCACGGCGGGCACCACGAAGGTCTCGTCCGTCAGCCGCCGCAGGTGCTCGGGGAGGAAGTTGGAGACGCCGATCGCCTTGGCGCGGCCGTCGGCGAGGATCTTCTCGAAGGCCCGGTAGGTGTCGACGTACGCGTCCTTGGCCGGGACCGGCCAGTGGATCAGGTACAGGTCGACGTAGTCGAGGCCGAGGCGCTCCAGGGAGGCGTCGAAGGCGCGCAGCGTCGCGTCGTGGCCCTGCTCGCTGTTCCACAGCTTGGTGGTGACGAAGAGCTCCTCGCGGGCGATCCCGGAGGCCGCCACGGCCTTGCCGGTGCCCCGCTCGTTCTCGTAGATCGCCGCCGTGTCGATGGAGCGGTACCCGGCTTCCAGGGCGGTGGCCACGGCCTTCGCCGCCTCGTCGTCCGGCACCTGCCAGACACCGAAGCCGAGCTGCGGCATCGCCACGCCGTTGTTCAGGATGACCGAGGGGACCTTGCTGTCCGTGCTCACGTGGAATGGATCCTTACGTCGTCGTGGTCGTTCACGCGGAGGGGGCGCGCGTGAGCCCGCCCCTGCCGTCCAACGATCACCCGCCCCGTAACATTCCGCCCGGCGCGGCGCGGCCCCGTCAGCCGTACAGCGCCTCGACCTCCGCCGCGTAGGCGCGCTCGATGGCCTTGCGCTTCAGCTTGAGGGACGGGGTCAGCAGGCCGTGCTCCTCGCTGAAGGGGTGGGCGAGGATGCGGAAGGTACGGATCGACTCGGCCTGCGAGACCAGGGTGTTCGCGGCCACCACGCCCCGCCGGATCTCCGTCTCCAGGTCCGGGTCGCGGACCAGCTCGGCGGGGGAGAGCGGCGGGCGGTTCTGGATGGCGAGCCAGTGGTCCACGGCCTCCTGGTCCAGGGTGACCAGGGCCGCGATGTACGGGCGGTCGTTGCCGACGACGAGGCACTGGGCGATCAGCGGGTGGGCCCGTACCCGCTCCTCCAGACCGGTCGGCGCCACGCTCTTGCCGCCGGAGGTCACCAGGATCTCCTTCTTCCGCCCGGTGATCGTCAGATACCCCTCGGCGTCGAGCGCGCCGAGGTCGCCGGTGGCGAGCCAGCCGTCGTTCAGCACGGCGGCGGTGGACGCCGGGTCGCCCAGGTAGCCGGAGAAGACCTGGCCGCCGTGGACCCACACCTCGCCGTCCTCCGCGATGTGCACGGTCGTGCCGGGAACGGGCCGGCCCACCGTGCCGTATCTGACCAGGCCGGGCGGGTTCGCCGTGGCGGCGGCGGTCGTCTCCGTCAGGCCGTACCCCTCGAAGACGGTGACCCCGGCGCCGGCGAAGAACAGCCCGGTCCTGCGGTCCATCGCCGACCCGCCCGACATCGCGTACTTGATCCGCCCGCCGAGCGCCTCGCGCACCTTGGCGTAGACCGTCTTGTCGAAGAACTGGTGCTGCACCCGCAGCGCCGCCGACGGGCCCGGGCCTTCGCCGAACGCCTTGTGCTCCAGCGCCTCCGCGTACTTCACGGCCACGTCCACGGCCTTGTCGAAGACGCCGGCCCGCCCGTCCGCCTCGGCCCGGCGGCGCGCCGCGTGGAAGATCTTCTCGAAGACGTACGGCACGGCGAGGACGAAGCTCGGCCGGTACGTGACCAGATCCGGCAACAGCGCGGCGGCGGTCATCGACGGCTGGTGCCCCAGCTTCACCCCGCCGCGGACCGCCGCCACCTCCACCATCCGCCCGAAGACGTGGGCGAGCGGCAGGAAGAGCAGGGTGGACGCCCGTTCGCCCGGGCGGGAGCGGAAGACCGGCTCCCAGCCGGCCAGCAGGGCGTCCGTCTCGAACATGAAGTGGCCGTGGGTGATCACGCAGCCCTTGGGACGGCCGGTGGTGCCCGAGGTGTAGATGACCGTCGCCACCGACTCGGGGGTGACCGCGCGCCGGTGCCGGTGCACCACCTCCGCGTCGATGCCCTCGCCGGCCGCGGTGAGCTCCGCGACCGCGCCGGGGCCCGCGTCCTCGCCGGGGTCGAGCTGCCACAGCCGCTGGAGCCGCGGCAGCCGGTCCACGACGGAGCCGATGGTCATGGCGTGGTCCTCGTGCTCCACCACGCAGGCGGTGACCTCGGCGTCGTACAGCATCCAGTGCACCTGGTCGGCGGAGGAGGTCGGGTAGACCGGCACGGACTGGGCGCCGAGCGTCCACAGGGCGAAGTCGAAGAGGGTCCACTCGTAGCGGGTACGGGACATGACGGCGACCCGGTCGCCGAACCGCACGCCGTGCGCGACCAGCCCCTTCGCCAGCGCCAGGACCTCCTCGGCGAACCGGGCGCAGGTCACGTCCTCCCAGGCCCCGTCCGCCGTCCGGCGCCCGAAGGCGACCTCGTCGGGGCTGTCGGCGGCGCGGGCGAAGACGGCGTCCGCAAGACCGCCGCTCAGCGGAGCCGCCTCGACGGGCGGCACGGTGAACTCGCGCACGGACCTGGTCCTCCCTCGACGGCTCGGTGGCTGAAAGGGGCCGCTGTGACGGCTGCGGCGCCGTGACCGTACCCCACCCGGAGCAGCGGCGGCAGGACCTTCACCAAGCCGCGACATTCGCTGTTCGTACAGGTCAGGACAGGTGGGCGGGCAAGTGACCGAGGAAGGGCGCTCGTTGCGTACCGACCGGTACGTCCGCGGGGCCGGAAGTCTCCACCGAATCTGTACCGGCCGGGCACGCGCCCACGACCGCCCGGCCCGCCGGGCCCGGCCGCCGCCTTCCGCCGCCCTCGGCCTCGGTCCGGCCTCCGCGCCCCGTCGTCGTCTCTGCCCCGGCCCGACCGTCCTCGGCCTCCCCGGTCGGGGCGCAGGGTCCGGCCTCCGCGCCCCGCCGCCGTCACCCCCGGCCGGGCCGTCGCAGCCCGTCGCCGCTCTCCAGGATCGCCTCGGCCAGCGCGTCCGCCGCCTCCTGTGCCTCCCCGCCGCGCCGTCCCTTCCGCAGCACGAAGTCGACCCCGCCCAGCTCCGGCAGGCCCGCCCTGGCCGGTACGGGGACGAGTCCGGGCGGCACCAGGCCGCGCGTGTGGGCCATCACGCCGAGCCCCGCCCGGGCCGCCGCCACGTTCGCGCTCAGGCTGGAGCTCGTGCACGCGATCCGCCACGCCCGGCCCTCCGCCTCCAGCGCCGCCAGCGCCCGAGCCCGGGTGATGCCCGGCGGCGGATAGACGATCAGCGGCACCGGCCGGTCCGGGGCCAGGCGCAGCCCCGGCGCGCCGATCCACACCAGGACGTCGCTCCACACCGGCACCCCGCCCTCGCCGTCCGCCCCGGCGCCCCGCTTGGCCAGGATCAGATCGAGCCGCCCCGCCGCGAGCCGCGCCTGGAGCGTCCCCGAGAGGCCGACCGTCAGCTCCAGGTCCACCTCCGGGTGGGCGCGCCGGAAGGACTCCAGGATCTCCGGCAGCCGGGTCGCCACGAAGTCCTCGGAGGCGCCGAACCGCAGCCGGCCGCGCAGCCGCGTCCCGGTGAAGAAGGCCGCCGCCCGCTCGTGCGCCTGGAGGATCGTGCGGGCGAAACCGAGCATCGCCTGGCCGTCCTCGGTCAGCTCCACGCTGTGGGTGTCGCGGGTGAAGAGCGGCCGCCCGGTGGCCTCCTCCAGGCGTCGCACGTGCTGGCTGACGGTCGACTGGCGCAGTCCGAGCCGCCGGGCCGCCCGGGTGAAGCTCAGCGCCTGCGCGACGGCGAGGAAGGTGCGCAGCTGGGTGGGCTCGTACACCCTCCCGACGTTATCGCGGTTCGTGATGACAGTCAGTGGGCTGTACGGGATTCCCGATGACCGGCCCGTGGACCAGGATGGGAGGACGCGCCACCCCCTCACGGGACGGCGTACCGACCGCCACCAGCACCGCGTGGAGCCATGAACCGACGCCCTCTCCTGCCCTCCTGGCTGCCGGTCGACGGCTATGTCCTCGCCCTGCTCGGCACCGTCGGCCTCGCCGCCCTGCTGCCCGCGTCCGGCGCCGCCGCCACCGTCGCCGAGGGGGCCGCCACGGGCGCGGTCGCGCTGCTGTTCTTCCTCTACGGCGCCCGGCTCTCCACCCGCGAGGCGCTCGACGGAGTGCGCCACTGGCGGCTCCACCTCACCGTCCTCGGCTGCACCTTCCTCGTCTTCCCGCTGCTCGGCCTCGCCGCCCGCGGACTCGTGCCGGCCGTCCTCACCCCCCAGCTCTACAGCGGCTTCCTCTTCCTCTGCCTGGTCCCCTCGACCATCCAGTCGTCGATCGCCTTCACCTCGATCGCCCGGGGCAACGTGCCGGCCGCCATCTGCGCCGGCTCCTTCTCCTCGCTCGCCGGCATCGTGCTCACCCCGCTGCTCGCCGCCGCCCTGCTCGGCGGCAGCACCGGCGGCCTCTCCGCCGACTCCCTCCTCCGGATCGTGCTCCAGCTGCTGGTGCCCTTCCTCCTCGGGCAGGTGGCGCGCCCCTGGGTCGGGGGATTCCTGACCCGCCGCAAGAAGGTCCTCGGGTACGTCGACCGGGGCTCGATCCTCCTCGTCGTCTACACCGCCTTCAGCCAGGGCATGGTGGCCGGCATCTGGCACCTGGTGACGCCCGGCCGGCTCGCCCTGCTGCTCGCCGCCGAGGCCGTCCTCCTCGCCCTGATGCTGGCGCTGACCTGGTACGGGGCGGGCAAGCTCGGTTTCGGCCGGGCCGACCGGATCGCCATCCAGTTCGCCGGGTCCAAGAAGAGCCTCGCGGCCGGCCTCCCCATGGCGAGCGTCCTCTTCGGCGCGCACGCCTCGCTGGCCGTGCTGCCCCTGATGCTCTTCCACCAGATGCAGCTCATGGTCTGCGCGGTCCTCGCCAAGCGCCGGGCCCGCGACCCGGAGCCGCCCGAGCCGGACGCCACCGCTGCCGTCGGCACGGAAGCCGCGGGTGCCGACGCCGCCCCTGTACCGTCCCCCCTCCCCGTACCGTCCCCCCTCCCCGTACCGGCCCCGCTCCCCGCCCCCGACCGGATCGCGCCACCGCCCCCGTCCCGGTGATCATCCGGGCCGCTACCGTGCTCCCATGCCCTCACTCGATCCCGCCCGCACCGCGCTCCTCCTCGTCGACCTGATGGAACGGATCGTCGCGCTGCCGCTCGCCCCCCGGCCCGGCACCGACGTCCTCGCCGCCGCCGGCCGGCTCGCCGCCGCCTTCCGCACCGCCGGCGCGCCCGTCGTCCACCTCCGCGTCGAACGGCCCGGCGTCCCCGTCCAGCCGGCCGGCAGCGAGCTCGTGCCCGACCTGCTGCGCACGGGCGAGCCGGTCGTCGTCAAGCGCACCATCGGCGGCTTCCAGGACACCGGGCTGCACGAACTGCTCACCGGCCTCGGCGTGAGCACCCTCGTCCTCGCCGGGATCGCCACCAACCTCGGTGTCGAGTCCACCGCCCGCGCCGCCGCCGACCTCGGCTACGACCTCGTCTTCGCCGAGGACGCCATGACCGCGCTCACCGCCGACGAGCACCGGGCCTCCGTCGACCTCGACTTCCCCCGCCTCGGCACCGTCGCCACCGTCCCCGGGATCGTCCTGGACGGCCGGGGATGAGCCGCGTCCCGATACGGTACGGGGCCCGCCCCTGCTCCCTGGTCGTCTGCCGGGGCTGCTGCTGCGGCGACCCCCGCAAGAACCCCGGCACCGACCACGACGCCCAGCTCGACCGGCTCCGCGCCGCCGCCGCGGCCTCCGGCGGGAAGCTCGCCGTCCGCACCAGCGACTGCCTCGGCCCCTGCGCCCAGGCCAACATCGTCGTCGTCCAGCCCTCCACCGAGGGCCGCCGGCGCGGCGGCCGGGCCGCCTGGGTCGGCTTCACCCTCGACGACGACTGCCTCGACGACATCCTCGCCTGGACCGAGGCCGGAGGCCCCGGCCTCGCCCCGCCCCCGGCGACCCTCGCCCTGCAGATGATCGACCCGCCGAAGAACTGACCCCACCGGGGCCGTGCCTCAGAGCGCGATCCGGTGCTCGCCCGCGTACACGTTCATGTCCGGCCCGCGCAGGAAGCCGACCAGCGTCAGACCCGTCTCCGCCGCCAGGTCGACCGCCAGCGAGGACGGCGCGGACACCGCGGCGAGCACCGGGATCCCCGCCATCACCGCCTTCTGCGCCAGCTCGAAGGAGGCCCGCCCCGACACCAGCAGCACCGCCCGCTCCAGCGGCAGCAGATCCTCCCGCAGCGCCCGCCCCACCAGCTTGTCCACCGCGTTGTGCCGGCCCACGTCCTCCCGTACGTCGAGCAGCTCGCCGTCCTCCGAGAAGAGCGCCGCCGCGTGCAGCCCGCCCGTCGTGTCGAAGACCTTCTGCGCCGCCCGCAGCCGGTCCGGCAGCTGCGCCAGCAGCGCCGGGGCGATCCGTACCGGGGGAGTGTCGGCGATCGGGAAGCGGGCCGTCGTCCGCACCGCGTCCAGGCTCGCCTTGCCGCACAGCCCGCACGACGAGGTCGTGTAGACGTTCCGCTCCAGCGTGATGTCGGGGACGACGACCTCCGGCGCGAGCTTCACGTCCACCACGTTGTACGTGTTCGTACCGTCCTCCTTGGCCCCCGCGCAGTACACGATCGACCGCACGTCGGCCGCCGAGGCCAGCACCCCCTCGCTCACCAGGAACCCCGCCGCCAGCGCGAAGTCGTCGCCCGGCGTCCGCATCGTGATCGCGATCGGGCGCCCGTTCAGCCGGATCTCCAGCGGCTCCTCCGCCACCAGCGTGTCCGGTCGCGCGCTCACCGCGCCGCCCCGGATCCGCGTGACCCGCCGTCGTTCGGTGACCCGTCCCATCCCCGCCGCCTTCGATTCCGTCGGTGTTCCTGTCCCTGACCGTGTCATTCTCCGCCACCCCCGGGAACCCCGCCCGATCCGGTGTGCCGCCTGACCCCTTGTCACGGTCGGCCAAGCGACTCGGGGGAATCTTGGTGGTTTACGTCACCTGTTACCCATCAGTCGCTGGCAAGACTGGGTGGTTCCTGCCGTCGAACGACCATCGAGGGGGTCCCGGGATGACGGGCACTCGCATCTCCGCGCTCGGGCACTACCAGCCCGCCAAGGTACTGACCAACCACGACCTGGCCGAGCTGGTCGACACGAGCGACGAGTGGATCCTCAGCCGGGTCGGCATCCGCACCCGGCACATGGCCGGACCCGAGGAGCCGGTCGACGAGCTCGCCGCGCACGCCGCCGGCAAGGCGCTCGCCGCCGCCGGCCTCGCCCCCGGCGACATCGACTACGTCATCGTCGCCACCTCCACCGCGATCGACCGCTCGCCCAACACCGCCGCGCGGGTCGCCGCCCGCCTCGGCATGGGCTCGCCCGCCACCCTCGACCTCAACGTGGTCTGCGCCGGCTTCACCCACGCGCTCGCCACCGCCGACCACGCCGTCCGGGCCGGAGCGGCCCGCCGCGCCCTCGTCATCGGCGCCGACAAGATGACCGAGATCACCGACTGGACCGACCGCACCACCTGCGTCCTCACCGGTGACGGCGCCGGCGCCGTGATCGTCGAGGCCACCGAGACCGACACCGGCGCGATCGGCCCGGTCCTGTGGGGCTCGGTCCCCGAGATGGGCCACGCCGTCCGCATCGAGGGCACCCCGCCGCGCTTCGCCCAGGAAGGCCAGAGCGTCTACCGCTGGGCCACCCAGAAGCTCCCCGCCCTCGCCCGCGAGGCGTGCTCCCGCTCCGGCATCGCCCCCGAGGACCTCGCCGGCGTCGTCCTCCACCAGGCCAACCTGCGCATCATCGAACCCCTCGCCGCGAAGATCGGCGCCGTCAACGCGATCGTCGCCCGGGACGTCGTGGACTCCGGCAACACCTCCGCCGCCTCCGTGCCGCTCGCCCTCGCCAAGCTCGTCGAGCGAGGCGAGCTCCCCTCCGGGGCGCCCGTCCTCCTCTTCGGCTTCGGCGGCAACCTCTCCTACGCGGGCCAGGTCGTCCGGATCCCCTGACCGGCGGGCCGGGTGCCCCGTTCGGCGGAGCACGAGGGGGGACCGGTGGCGGCGCCCCCGGGGCGCGCCTAGCTTCGGACGCGGTGGGGGTGCCGGTGCCACAGGCACCGGACCCGGACGCGGAGCGGCTCCGCGCCCCTGCCCCCGCCGCGACCCGGAGGACCGCATGCGCGCGATACGCACCGCTTCCGCAGCCCTGTTCGCCGCGGCGGCCGTGGCACTGTCGGCTCCCGCGGCGGCCTCCGCCGACGACGGCACGGGAACGGGCGCCGGTACGGGAACGGGCGCCGGCACGGGCATCACCTCCTTCGGCTTCTCCGTCAGCCCCCTCACGGTCGCCCCCGGTGGCACCGTCACCCTGACCACCGACGGCTGCGAAGTGCCGTCCGTGACCGTCACCTCGGGGATCTTCGACACCGTGACCCTCACCGAGGGCCGCCCGGGCCGCGCGACCGTGGACATCGACGCGAAGGCCGGAGCCGAGTACGAGATCGCCTTCGACTGCAAGGGCGAGCGCGGCACCACCACCCTCACGGTCTCCCACGGCACCACCACCCCGACCCCGACCCCGGTCACCCCGCACAAGGGCGTCAAGGCCGGATTCGGCAGCTCCACCGGCTCCGACGCCCTCGGCGCCGCCGAGCTGGCCACCGGCGCCGCCCTCATCACCGGAGCCCTCGCCGCCGCGCTCGTCCTCACCCGCCGCGGCCGGACCCGCGGCCGCCCCTGAGACGGCCCCTCCGTCCCGGTGTGACGAGGTCCGGGACGGAGGGGCGACCAGGAGGGGGAACGGCCGGCCGGCCGGAGAACCGGAGGGGCGACCAGGCGGAACGGAGGGGTGACCAGCGGAGCCCACCCACCCCAGCAGAGGAGGCCCGAGCGGTGGAGAGCGCGCACGGCCGGCGCGGCGCCTGGGGCGTCGTCGCGATCCTCCTCCTCACCGGAGTCCACCTCGTCCGCGGCGGTACGGAGCAGCTCACCGCCCCCGGCCCGCCCCGGCCCGTGGCGGCCGAGGCCCCCGCACCGGCGGCGCCCGCGCTCCGCGCCCGCAGCGCCCTCCCCGCCGCCGCCCCGCTCTCCGTCGCGATCCCCGCGATCGGCGTGGACGCCCCCCTCGCCCGGGTCGGCCTGGACGCGGACGGCTGGATCGAGGCCCCGCCGCCCGAGCACCCCGGCCGCGCCGGCTGGTTCACCGGTGCCGTCACCCCCGGCGAGCCGGGTACCGCCGTCGTCGTCGGCCACGTCGACACCCCGACCGGCCCCGCCGTCTTCCACGCCCTCGGCGCCCTCACCAGGGGCCGTACGGTGGAGATCCACCGCGCCGACGGCCGCACCGCCGTCTTCACCGTCCACGGCGTCGAGCTGGTCCCCAAGGACGACTTCCCCGCCGACCGCGTCTACGCCTCCACCGGCGTCCCCGAACTCCGCGTGATCACCTGCGGCGGCCCCTACACCCGCGCCGGCGGCTACACCGGAAACGTCGTCGTCTCCGCCCGTCTCACCGCCCTCCGCTGACCTGACGTAATCCGACCGCCCGACTGGCCTGGACCAACACCCCGGGGTCAGGGTGGATCCCGGAGCAGGCGTCGGGGGGCGCCGGGCTCCCGGCCGCCGAGGCGGCATCCCCGGGGATGGGCGGTCCCCGTGCGACCGGGTCACGACCCGTGGTCCACCCGGCGCACGGGCCGCCTCCCCCGCCACCCCTCTACTGACCACGGAAAACGCTGGTGAAAGCGCCCGCGAACCCCTGGTAGAGTTATCCATGTCGCCGCGGGGAACACCCGCGATCACGACAGACACCTTGTCCGGGTGGCGGAATGGCAGACGCGCTAGCTTGAGGTGCTAGTGCCCTTTATCGGGCGTGGGGGTTCAAGTCCCCCCTCGGACACCACGCGAAAGCGCCGGTCGATCTCATCGACCGGCGCTTTCGGCATGCCGCACCTACCCTGAGGAGAAGCCTCTCGGGGACTGTGGAGGCGTGCCATGGGCGACGCGAACACACCCGGTGCCGACGGCCGGCCCTCCGGGTCCGGCGAACCCCCTTCGGGGCCTCCCCCCGGCCCGCTCAGCGGACCCTCCCCCCGCCCTCCGCGCCGCCGCGCGTGGCTGCTCGCAGTGGTCGGGATCCTCGTCCTCGCCGTGGGCGTCTCGGGACTTCGCGCCGGCACCGGCGCGTTCGGGGACGGCGACGGGGAGAAGACCGCACCGCCGGCCGCCCCGGTGTCGGCCGCGGGCGACACCCCGACGCCGGTGAACCGGCCGCCGACGAGCGCGCAGGCGACCGCACCGACGTCGGTTTCGCCGAGCGAGGCGTCCGGCGAGGGCCTGGTCCCGTTCGGCCGGAGTCACCGGTACGAGGGCGGGGTCGAGGTGACGGTCTCCGCGCCGAAGCGCTTCACCCCGGCCCCCTCGTCCGCCGGTCACGCAGCGGGGAACATCGCGGTCGCGGTCGAGGTGACCGTCCGCAACGACTCCGGAGAGCGGCTCGAACTCTCGACCGTGATCGTCCAGGGGCGCGACGCCGACGGGCGGGAGACCGGACGGGTCTTCGACGCCGATGCGGGGATCCTGCCGCTCAGCGGCGGCCTGCTGCCCGGCCGGAAGGCCGTGGCCGTCTACGGCTTCGACGTGCCGCGCGAGGCGGCGACCCTGCTCGAGGTCGAGGTGGGCGTGGGCTTCGGCGGCGACTCCGCCTTCTGGTTCGGCAAGCTTGGGTGACGCGGCCCGTCAGCCCTTGCGCGCCACCACCAGCCGGCAGTGCGGGCTGCCGTCCGGGCGGGTGCCGAAGGCGGGGAGGGGGAGGTGGGTGACCTCGAAGCCGGTCTCCTCCAGGCGGGCGCGGACGTCCGCGAGGCGGAAGGTGCGGTAGTACATGACGAACGGGGGGCGCCAGAGGGCGTTGCGGACGCGCATCGCCGTGTCGAAGGCCCACAGGGTCCAGTAGGCGCGGGAGCCGACCGGGGGCGGGGCCGGGAGGGGGAAGGCCAGCAGGCCGCCGGGGCGGAGGGCGGCGTGGACCTGGGCGAAGAGGGTGCGCTGGGCGGCGGGGAGGAAGTGGCCGAAGGCGCCGAAGCTGACCGCCAGGTCGAAGGCAGGGGCGAAGGGGAGGGCGAGGGCGTCGGCGCGGACCAGGGTGGCGGTGGGGTGCCGGCGGCGGGCCTCGGCCAGCATGTTCGCGCTGAAGTCGACGCCGGTGACGCGGCCCGCGCAGACCAAGCGGAGGACGGGGAGCCCCGCGCCGGTGCCGCAGCAGACGTCCAGGCCCGTCTCGAAGGGCCCCAGGCCCTCCAGGGCTCCGGCCACCGCCGTGAGGATCCGGTCCGGGGTGCGGAACGGGGTCGCGTCGAACTTGGGCGCCAGGAGGTCGTAGCCGTGCTCGACCGAGGAGAGCGCCTGGCTGGTCAGTTCGCGGAGGGTCGGTCCCTGCGGGGTGAACATGGCACCGACTCTACGCAGCCGTGGGCCCGGGCGGTCAGAGCGCGCTGCGCACCGGCGGGGCGGGCCAGGCCGGAGTGGTGCCGGTGAGCTGGCAGACCAGCAGGTAGAGGGGGATCGGCGGGGTGTAGGGCGAGGTGCCGTCCGGGTGGTGGATCAGCCGTGGGCCGCGGTCGGGGATCTCGGCCCCGGGGGCGTAGCAGGCGGGCAGCGGCCAGGTCAGGTCGAGGTCGGAGCCGGCCGGGACGAGCCACCACCACCAGTCGGTGTCGGCGTAGACGCAGCCCTTGGCGGGGAGCCGGGAGAGGATCTTGAAGCCGAAGCGGGCGGGGACGCCGACGGCGTCGCAGCCGAGCCCGGTGTGCAGGCCGGTGGGGACCGCGAGGCGGGTCGCGGTGACGGCGGGGGAGCGGCCGGTGCCGTTCTCGGGGGAGCGGCGGGCGCGCGGGACGAGCAGGGTGGCCATGGACCTCAGCATGGCTCCCCCAGGGAGTGCGGCAGCTCCGCCCAGACGATCTGCGCCGTGCCGTGGCCGGTGCGCTCGGCGCCCCAGGAGGCGCAGAGCGCGTCGACGATCAGGAGGCCGCGGCCGCGTTCGTCCGCGCCGCAGTCGCGTATCCGGGGGCCGGCGGGACCGCCCTCGTCCCGGACGGCTATGCGGAGCGCTTCGGCCCCGTCGCGCAGCTCGCAGACGATCCGGCTGCTGGCGGTGTGCAGGACCGCGTTGGTGACCAGTTCCGAGACGACCAGGGCGGCCGTGTCGCGTATCTCGGAGCCGCGGCCCCAGAGGACCAGCCGCTCCTCGGAGAGGTGACGGGCGCGGCTCACGGACTCGGTGCGGGCGGGCAGCTCGAAGGCGAAGCGGCGGAGGGGGTCGCGGTGGAGCGGGTCGCGGTGATGGGGCTCGCGGTACCGGGGGTCGTGGTGGACGGGATCGTGGCGGTGCTGCGGGCGCTGGGCCATGACTCGGGAGCTCATGAGACCTGAGGGCTGCGCGTTACCAGAAGCCACGACCGGTTCCTCACAACAGTGGGCAGGGCTGCCGTACATCGCTGTCGCCGGGGCGCGGGGCGCACCGGCGGCAGTCCGTACTGGTTCACCGGAACACTGTCCTCCTGACTCGGACACTTGGCAAGTGGCACTCTGAAAATTGCAGAGTGCTGTGTTCTCTCTGGCCGGGCTTCGTGGCACACTCATCGAAACAGCGCGTCGGGGAGGTCTGGGAGTGAGCGAGCCGCGGTCCGCCCCCACGGTGGGACAGGTCGTCCTCGGCCGGCGTCTTCAGGACCTGCGCGAGCGCTCGGGCCTGAAGCGGGAGGAGGCCGCGAAGGTCCTCCACGTCGCCCCGGCGACCGTCCGCCGCATGGAGACCGCCGAGGTCGCGCTGAAGATCCCGTACGTCCAGCTGCTGCTGAAGACCTACGGGATCACCGACGCCGAGGCGGAGGCGTTCGTCGCCCTCGCCGAGGAGGCCAACCTGCCCGGCTGGTGGCAGCGGTTCCACGACGTGCTGCCCGGCTGGTTCTCCATGTACGTCAGCCTGGAGGGGGCCGCGAGCCTCATCCGGGCCTACGAGCCCCAGTTCGTCCCCGGTCTGCTCCAGACCGAGGGGTACGCCCGCGCCATTCTCCGCAGTGGAGCGGTCGGCGGCGGCGGTGACGCCGCGCGGGAAGAGGACATCGACCGGCATGTAGCCCTCCGGATGGAGCGCCAGTCCCTGCTGACCAGGGAGGACGCGCCCAGATTCTGGGTGATCATGGACGAGACGGTGTTCCGCCGGCCGGTCGGCGACGGGCCCGAGGTGATGCGCGACCAGCTCGACCGGCTGCTCGAAGCGTCCGAGCTGCCGAACGTCACCCTGCAGATCGCGGAGTTCGCGTCCGGCCACCACCCCGGCACGTACGGTCCCTTCGTCCTCTTCCGCTTCGCCATGCCCGAACTCCCGGACATGGTCTACAGCGAGTACCTGACCGGCGCCGTCTACCTCGACGCGCGCCCCGAGGTGGCGTCCCACCTGGAGGTCATGGACCGTATGGCGGCGCAGGCCGCGACTGCACAACGCACGAAGGAGATCCTCAAGGATCTCCGCAAGGAGCTGTGAATGGATCGCATATACAACGGCATGCCCGCCGCGGAGCTCGGTGCCGAGGGATGGCACAAGCCCTGGAGCGGCGGGAACGGGGGCAACTGCGTGGAGGCCATGAAGCTGGCCGACGGCAGGGTCGCCGTGCGACAGTCCGCAGACCCTGAAGGACCCGCGCTCATCTACACCCACGGGGAGATCGCCGCGTTCATCGCGGGAGCCAAATCCGGTCAGGCTGACTTTCTGCTCACCTGACCCCTTCCGTCTCGCCCCTACCGTCACGTAACTCTTGTAGCAGCGCCACCCGTTCGTCCCGACCAGGAGAGCCGATGACCCAGGAACCCGCTTCCGCGCGGAGCGAGATACGGATCGACACCAGCAAGCCGCACCCCGCGCGGATGTACGACTGGTTCCTGGGCGGCAAGGACAACTACCCCGTCGACGAGGAGATGGCCCGCCAGCTCCTCACCGTCGACGCCCGCGGCCGGGACATGGCCCGGGTCAACCGCGCCTTCATGCACCGCGCCATCCGCTGGCTCAGCGCCCAGGGCGTGCGCCAGTACCTGGACGTCGGCACCGGGATCCCGACCGAGCCCAACCTGCACCAGATCGCGCAGGCGGCCGCGCCGGAGTCCCGGATCGTCTACTGCGACAACGACCCGATCGTGCTCGCGCACGCCGCCGCCCTGCTGCGCTCGACCCCGCAGGGGGCCACCGAGTACATCCAGGCGGACGCTCGCGACCCCGAGACCATCCTCGAACGGGCCGGAAAGGTCCTTGACTTCGACCAGCCCATCGCCCTGTCGATGCTGGCCCTGCTCCACTTCCTCGGGGACGAGGACGGCGCCCACGACATCGTCGCCAAGCTCGTCGACCAGCTCGCCCCGGGCAGCTACCTCGTGCTCTCCCAGGTCACCGGTGACTTCGACCCCGAAGGCGCCGCCAAGGCCGTCGGCATGTACCGGGCGCGGGGGCTGACCCTGCGGCCGCGCACCCGCGACGAACTGGCGGTCTTCTTCGAGGGCCTGGAGTTCGTCGAGCCCGGGGTGTCGCTCACCGCGGAGTGGCACCCGGAGCTGGGCGAGCCGGTCCCCGTGCAGGGCGACGACCCGATCCCGGGCTGGGCCGCGGTGGCCCGCAAGCCCTGACCCGTAGCCGTCCGTCCGAGGCCCGTGGAGCGGACTCCACGGGCCTCTCGGCCGCCGGTCCTCACCCCCGCAGGTACGCGAGGCCCGGATGCGCGGCCCGGTAGCCGTCGAGCAGCCGGCGGGCCACCGCCACCGAGTCCACCAGCGGATGGAGCGCGAAGGCCCGCACCGCGTCCGCCCGCTCCCCGCTCTCCGCCGCCCCGAGCACCTCCCGCTCGACCGCCTTCACCGCCGACACCAGCCCCATGGCGTGGTACGGCAGCGGGTCCACGGCCACCGGACGGGCGCCGTTGGCGTCCACCAGACACGGCACCTCGACCACCGCGTTCGCGTCGAGCCCCGGCAGCGTGGTGCCGTTGCGCACGTTCAGGATCAGCGTGGCCCGCTCACCGCGCGCGATCGCCCGCATCAGGGCCAGCGCCACCTTCTCGTAGCCCCCCGACTCCAGGTCCTCCTCGGCCCGGTCGCCGGCCCCGGCCGCCTCCCGGTTGTGCGCCATGTACGTCGCCTCCCGGTCGGCGAGCGTGCGGTGCCAGGCGTCCAGGGCGCTGGTCTCCGGCTTGCCGGCCTCCGCGTAGAAACCGGCCTGCTGGTCGAGGAGGTACGCGCCGCGGGTCTTCCCGGCGCCCCGGTAGGAGGCGACGGCCTCCCGGTTGAAGTAGTAGTAGTGCAGGTACTCGTTGGGGACCACGCCGAGCGACCGCAGCCACTCGGTGCCGAAGAGCTTCCCCTCCTCGAAGGAGCCCAGCAGCGCCTCGTCCGCGAAGAGCCGCGGCAGCTCGTCCCTGCCGTCCACCCGCAGCCCGCGCAGCCACCCCAGGTGGTTGAGGCCCACGTAGTCGATCCACACCCGGTCGGGGTCGGCGCCGAGCACCCGCGCGACCCGGCGGCCCAGGCCGACGGGGGAGTCGCAGATGCCGACGACCCGGTCGCCCAGGATCCGGGACATCGCCTCCGTCACCATCCCCGCGGGATTGGTGAAGTTGATGACCCAGGCGTCCGGGGCGAGCACGGCGATCCGGCGGGCGATCCCGACCGCGACCGGCACGGTCCGCAGGCCGTACGCGATCCCGCCCGCGCCCACCGTCTCCTGCCCGAGCACCCCCTCGGCCAGCGCCACCCGCTCGTCGGCCGCCCGCCCCTCCAGGCCGCCGACCCGGATCGCCGAGAAGACGAAGTCCGCGCCGCGCAGCGCCTCGTCGAGATCGGTGGTGGCCGTGACGACGGGTGCGTCCGGCACCCCCTCGGCCTGCTCGGCGAGGACCCGCGCGATGGCCCTCAGCCGGTCCGCGTCGAGATCGTGCAGGGTGACGTGGGTGATCCGGCCCTCGGCGTGGTCCCCGAGCAGCGCGCCGTACACCAGCGGCACCCGGAATCCGCCGCCTCCGAGAATCGTCAGTCGCATGCTCCGTACGCTACTCGGACACCCCCGCCGGACGGCCCGAACCCGCCCCGGGCGTCCACGCCGGCGTCCGCATCCCGGGCACCGGCTGAGGGAGAATGACCTCATGTCCCGACGCAAGACCAGCCCCCGCCCCCGCACGCCCGCGCCCGCCCCGGTGACCGCCGACACGCCCTGTCCCTGCGGGCTCGACGCCGTCTACGGCGCCTGCTGCGGCCGCTTCCACACCGGTACGGGAGCCACCGCGCCCACCGCCGAACTGCTGATGCGCTCCCGCTACAGCGCCTTCGTCGTCGGCGACGCGGCCTACCTCCTGCGCACCTGGGCCCCCGAGACCCGCCCCGCCGGTCTCGACCTCGACCCGGGGATGCGGTGGACGGGCCTGGAGATCCGGGACACCACCGACGGCACCCCCTTCCACCAGCGCGGCACGGTCACCTTCCGGGCCAGCTACGTCCACGGCGGCGAGCCCGGCTCCCTCCACGAGCGCAGCCGCTTCACCCGCCACGACGGCGCCTGGGTCTACGTCGACGGCGAGTTCCTGGACGACTGACGACCGACGGCCGCCCGCGGCGACCAGACGAGGACGCCGCCGCCTCCCGGTCACGTCGGGCCGGCTTTCCGTCCCCGGGTCACCGCCCCGACGTGACCGTCCCGCGGGTGTGCGGGCGGCTCGCCGGGAGGCCGGTGGAGAGGTCCTCCGCGACGGCCTTCTTCGCGATGGCGTCGGCCGCGGCGCGGAGTTCGGGGCCGCTGGGGCGGCCGCGCTCCAGTTCCAGGCGGTCGGCGAGCCAGTCGCCCCACGCGTGGGTGATGACCTCGGCCTCGCGGGCACCGGCCGGGGTGTGCGAGAGGAGGTTGCCGTCACGGGTGAGGAAGCCCTCGTCGACCATCCGGTCGAAGACGGGGAGGATCACCTCGGGCGGGAGGCGCCGGCCCGCCGCGATGAGGCCGAGGCTGGCGTGGCCGACCGTCCGCGTGTAGAGCTCGACCTGCATGACCGCCCAGGCGCCGGCCATGTCGAGCCGGGTGTCGGAGCCGGCGACGATCCGCCGGGCGGTGTCCCGGTCCATGCGGTGCAGCAGCCGCCCCACGGCGAGTTCGAGCAGCTTGGCCGAGTCGCCGCCGCTCGTGGGGGAGGCGAAGCCCTCGCCCATGTCGGGGGCGGCCTCCCGGGCCGTGTCGCGGAGCTTCACCTGCTTGAGGAAGAGGGCGACGACGAAGCCGACGGCGGCGACCGGGACGGTCCACAGGAAGACGGTGTGGAGGGTGTCGGCGTAGGCGCGGACGATCGGCGCGGCGACCCCGTCGGGCAGTCCGTGCACTCCCTGCGGGCTCTGCGCGGCCGCCGCGACTCCCGACGGGTCGAGCCCGGCCTGCCGGGCGAGGGCGGACGCCTCGGCGACCCCGGCGGTGAGGTTGGGCTTCAGGGCGTTGGCGTAGATCGTGCCGAAGACGGCGGTGCCGAAGGCGCTGCCCAGGGTGCGGAAGAAGGTGACGCCGGAGGTGGCGGTGCCCAGGTCGGCGTAGTCCACCGTGTTCTGCACGGCGATCGTCAGGACCTGCATGCACAGGCCGATGCCGACGCCGAGCACGAACATGTACAGCGACTCCAGCCAGGTGCCGGTCGTCTCGTCCATCAGCGACAGCAGATAGAGCCCGACGCCCATCACCGCGCAGCCGACGATGGGGAAGACCCGGTAGTGGCCGGTCTT
Source organism: Streptomyces sp. NPDC004435 (assembly GCF_042873895.1). NCBI lineage: Bacteria > Bacillati > Actinomycetota > Actinomycetes > Kitasatosporales > Streptomycetaceae > Streptomyces > Streptomyces sp. NPDC004435. Next base: position 148,193 of record NZ_JBIAMB010000013.1, read on the forward strand.
GCTGACCACGTTGCCGCTGAAGATCGAGGCGATCAGCAGGCCGACGACCATCGGCAGGGTCCGGATGCCGGAGACCGTCGCCGAGTCCCCGTCCACGTACTGGAGATAGGTCGGCAGGAAGGTCATCGCGCCGAGCATCGCGAAGCCGACGACGAAGCTCAGCACCGAGCAGACGGTGAAGACCGGGTTGCGGAACAGCTTCATCGGCAGCATCGGTTCGGCCGCCCGGGACTCCGCCCAGCAGAACAGTCCGAGGGCGAGGATGCCCCCGACGAAGAGACCGATGATGACGCCGGAGCCCCACGCGTACTCGTTGCCGCCCCAACTGGTCGCCAGGATCAGGGCGCTGGAGCCGACCGCGACGAGCGCGATGCCGAGGTAGTCGATCACCGGCCGGCTCGCCGAGCGGACCGAGGGGATCGTGCGGGCGGCGGCGATGACGACGAGGATCGCGATCGGCACGTTGACGTAGAAGGCCCAGCGCCAGCTGGCGTGGTCGGTGAACAGGCCGCCGAGCAGCGGCCCGATGACCGTGGAGACGCCGAACACGGCGCCGATCGCGCCCTGGTACTTGCCGCGTTCGCGCAGCGGGATCACGTCGGCGATCAGCGCCATCGAGGTGACCATGAGGCCGCCGGCGCCGATGCCCTGGAGGCCGCGCCAGACGATCAGCAGCGTCATGTTGGTGGCGAGGCCGCAGAGGAACGAGCCGGTGATGAAGATGACGGCGGAGATCTGGAAGATCACCTTGCGGCCGAAGAGGTCGCCGAACTTGCCCACCAGGACCGTCGCCACGGTCTCCGCGAGGAGATAGGAGGTCACGACCCACGACATGTGGGCGGCGCCCCCGAGGTCCGCGACGATCGTGGGCAGGGCGGTGCCCACGATGGTCTGGTCGAGCGCGGCCAGGAGCACGCCGAGCATGATCGTGCCGAACACGATGTTGCGGCGGCGCCCGTCGAGCACGGGCGGTGCGGGCGCGGCCGGGGCGGCAGGGCTTGCGTCGCTGGTCGTGGTCACCCTCGCAGCGTCACACCGCGCCGCCCCCGCTGCCCGGCGGGTGCGGCCGAACGGGCGATGCCGTCAGGGGCGTACGGGCAGGGTCGGGTGGTGCTTGGCCAGGATCTTGTTGGCCCGGGCGAGAGCGGCCAGTGCGTGTTCGCGGTCGGCCCGGTCCTCCGCGCAGAGCGGTCCGCGGAAGCGGTAGACCTCGCGCGCCGCGCAGTCCGCCTCGATCTCCGCCTGGAGGACGTGCGCGGGCAGACAGGAGCCGATGAGTGCGGCCACGCGGTCGGGGATCGGGACGGGGACGAGGGGAGAGGGCGAGGCGATCACGGGTCAGTCCTAGCGGTTCGTGGGGGCGGACGGGAAGGGCTCTCACCTCCATACGTACCGGACGGCGGGAGCGGTTCCGGTACGGCCCCGGCGCCGCCGTACGCCGGGGGCGCTCGCCCCGCCGGGAGTGCGCGGGCGCACCCGCCCGGGACCCCAGGCGGCGGGTGATCACGCGTGCCGGCGTTCCCGCAGGTACGGGGCACGGCGCCGGATCCGCTTTCCGCAGGGACCGTGCGCATCGCGGGCGCCGGCGGCCGGCCGCGGAACCGGGCGGGCGCGGCGCAAGCCCCCGGACGGCGGCTGTGGTGTGAAGGAAATCACGTGGCGCCGGAGCGCCACGACCGGGACGATCGTCAGCTCAGTACGTCCGACAGGTCGTACGAGACGGGCTCGTCCAGCTGCCCGTATCCGCACGAGTCGGGAGCGCGGTCCGGGCGCCAGCGCTTGAACTGCGCGGTGTGCCGGAAGCGGTCGCCCTCCATGTGGTCGTAGCCGACCTCGCAGACGCGCTCGGGTCGCAGCGCCACCCAGGACAGGTCCTTCTTCCCCGACCAGCGGCTCGGCGCGCCCGGCAGCCTGGCCCCCGCGTGGGCGGCCTCCTCGGCCCAGGCGGCCCACGGGTGCCCGTCGGGCGGGTCCATCCGCAGCGGCTCCAGCTCCTCGATCAGCTCGGCGCGGCGCTTCGCGGTGAAGGCGGCGCAGACGCCGACGTGCTGGAGGGCGCCCCGGTCGTCGTACAGGCCGAGGAGGAGCGAGCCGACGACGGGCCCGCTCTTGTGGAAGCGGTAGCCGGCCACGACCACGTCGGCGGTCCGCTCGTGCTTGATCTTGTACATCAGCCGGGCGTCGGGCCGGTAGGGCAGGTCGAGCGGCTTGGCGATCACCCCGTCGAGCCCGGCCCCCTCGTACTGCTCGAACCAGCGCGCGGCCAGCTCGGCGTCCCGGGTGGCGGGGGCGAGGTGGACGGGGGCGGTGACGCCGTCGAGCATCCGCTCCAGGGCCTCCCGGCGCTCGGCGAGCGGGGTGTCGAGCAGGGCGTCGTCGCCGAGGGCGAGCAGGTCGAAGGCGACGAAGCGGGCCGGGGTGGTCTCGGCGAGCATCCGGACCCGGGAGTCGGCCGGGTGGATCCGCTCGCTGAGCCGGTCGAAGTCGAGCCGTCCGCCGTGCTCGACGACGATCTCGCCGTCCACCACGCACCGCTCCGGCAGCCGTTCCCTCAGCGCCTCCACGAGCTCGGGGAAGTAGCGGGTGAGGGGCTTTCCGGTGCGGCTGCCGATGACGAGGTCCGGGCCGTCGCGGTGGACGATCGCCCGGAAGCCGTCCCACTTGGCCTCGTACTGCATCCCGGGCGGGATCTTCTTCACGGACTTGGCGAGCATCGGCTTCACGGGCGGCATCACCGGCAGATCCATGGGTTGATTGTCCGGTATGCGATAGATGTCGGCGAGCTCTAGGGTGGCGCCCATGGCAGGCAAGACGGCAGCGGTGGAACTGGAGGCCGGCGGGCGCACCGTCCGCGTCTCCAACCCGGACAAGATCTACTTCCCCGAGCCCGGCTACACCAAGCTGGACATGGTCACCTACTACCTCGCCGTCGGCGAGGGCATCACACGCGCCCTGCGGGACCGCCCCACCACCCTGGAGCGCTACCCCGACGGGGTGACCGGCGAGTCCTTCTTCCAGAAGCGGGCCCCCAAGTACCTCCCGGACTGGATCCCCACCGCGCACATCACCTTCCCCAGCGGCCGCTCCGCCGACGAGCTGTGCCCCACCGAACCGGCCGCCGTCCTCTGGGCCGCCAACCTCGGGGCCGTCACCTTCCACCCCTGGCCGGTGCGGCGCGCGGACACCGACCACCCCGACGAGCTGCGCCTCGACCTCGATCCGCAGCCGGGCACCGACTACGCCGACGCCGTCCGCGCCGCCCACGAGCTGCGGGCCGTCCTCGACGAGTACGGGCTGCGCGGCTGGCCCAAGACCTCCGGCGGGCGCGGCCTGCACGTCTTCGTCCCGATCCGCCCCGACTGGACCTTCGTCCAGGTCCGGCGGGCCGCCATCGCCTGTGGCCGGGAGCTGGAGCGGCGGATGCCGGACCGGGTCACCATGAAGTGGTGGAAGGAGGAGCGCGGCGAGCGGATCTTCGTCGACTACAACCAGACGGCCCGCGACCGCACGATCGCCTCCGCCTACTCGGTCCGCCCCCGGCCGCACGCCCCCGTCTCGGCCCCGCTGCGCTGGGACGAGATCGACGACGCCGTGCCGCGGGACTTCGACATCCGCACCATGCCCGCCCGGTACGCCGAGCTGGGCGACGTGCACGCCGACATGGACGACGAACGCTTCGACCTGGAGCCGCTCCTCGAACTGGCCCGGCGCGACGAGGCCGAGCACGACCTCGGGGACCTGCCCTATCCGCCCGAGTACCCGAAGATGCCCGGCGAGCCGAAGCGCGTCCAGCCGAGCCGGGCGAAGAAGGAAGCCGGAGAGGCTTCCGGCGCGGACTCCGGCGCGCGGTCCGGCGCGGATCCCGGGGGCGCTTCCGGGCCGGCTTCCGGTACGGCCGACGAGCCGCATTGATCGGACGTTGACGGTGTGTTTAGCGCCCCGCGCGAGGGTGGAGCCATGCAGACCGACACGGACGTCCTGACCTTCCCCGCCTCCCGCCCCGCCGGCGACCTCTCCTGGCGTGACAACGCCCTGTGCGCCCAGGCGGGACCGGAGTTCTTCTTCCCGGCCCCCGGCTCCTCGACCCGCGAGGCCAAGCAGCTCTGCGGGGGGTGCGAGGAGCGCGTCGCCTGCCTGGAGTACGCGCTGGCGCACGACGAGCGGTTCGGGGTGTGGGGCGGGCTCTCGGAGAAGGAGCGGGGGCGGCTCCGGCGCACGCAGCGCTCCTGAGCCGCCCCCGGGGGAGTGCGGACGGTGCTCAGCCGGCGGCGCGCGCGGCCATCCGGGCCTTGCGGGCGGCGAGCTTCGCGTCGAACTTCGTGGCCTCCGCGTCCAGCCCGTTCATGTAGAGACCCAGCTCCTCCTGGGCGCGCAGCCCCTCCGGGCCGAGACCGGAGATCTCCAGGACCTTCAGGTGCCGCAGCACCGGCTCCAGGACGTCGTCGTGGTGGATGCGCATGTTGTAGATCTCGCCGATCGCCATCTGGGCGGCCGCGCGCTCGAAGCCGGGGATGCCGTGCCCGGGCATCCGGAAGTTGACCACCACGTCGCGGACGGCCTGCATGGACAGGTCGGGGGCGATCTCCAGCGCGGCCTTCAGGAGGTTGCGGTAGAAGATCATGTGCAGGTTCTCGTCGAGCGCGATGCGGGCCAGCATCCGGTCGCAGACCGGGTCGCCCGACTGGTGGCCGGTGTTCCGGTGCGAGATGCGGGTGGCGAGCTCCTGGAAGGACACGTACGCCACGGAGTGCAGCATCGAGTGGCGGTTGTCCGACTCGAAGCCCTCGCTCATGTGGGACATCCGGAACTGCTCCAGCTTGTCCGGGTCCACGGCGCGGGAGGCGAGGAGGTAGTCGCGCATCACGATGCCGTGCCGGCCCTCCTCCGCGGTCCAGCGGTGCACCCACGTGCCCCAGGCGCCGTCGCGGCCGAAGAGGCTGGCGATCTCGTGGTGGTAGCTCGGGAGGTTGTCCTCGGTGAGCAGGTTGACCACGAGGGCGGTCTTCCCTATGTCGGTGACCGGCGACTGGGTGGGGTCCCAGGGCTCGCCGTCCTCGAAGAATCCGGGGAAGTTCCGGGCGTCCGACCACGGCACGTACTCGTGCGGCATCCAGTCCTTGACGACCTTGAGGTGCCGGTTGAGCTCCTTCTCCACCACCTCTTCCAACGCGTACAGCAAGCGCGCGTCGGTCCACCCTGCCGAGCTGCCGAGGTGGGGAGAGGTGAGCGTCACGGGGACTCCTGGGGACGGAGAGCGGGAGAACGGAACTACCTACGGACTCGTAGGTTACGAAACCGTAGGTTAAGGCCCTGTAAGGCGCCGTCCAAGTCCCTCCCGGACCTTGTCCGGTTACGTTCCGTTATGCGTGCAGCTCGCGCGGGTAAAAGAGATGCAGGTCACGTCGGTGTCGGTCACCCGTGAACACCTGATCGGCTACTCAGAGCAGATGGTCGGCGGCTCCGGACTTCACCGCGGAGATCAGTGCGCGGAGCGCCTCGACCGAGTCGCTGACGTACTCGCCGGGGGCGAGGGTCGAACCGATGTAGGCCCGGCCCTCGCCGTCGAGGCCGAAGCGGAAGCAGTTGGCCCCCTCGCTGCAGAAGGCGTCGCCCCAGGCGATCTCGGCGCCGGGGGCGGCGGGCGAGGAGGGGGCGGGGCCGGCGGGCGGCGTGACGTTCATGGTGTGGCGCATGGGTGCGGGTCCTCACAGGTCCTGGGCTATCGAGCGGATGAACGCGCGGGAGTCGGCGGTGGACAGGGCGAGCCCGCGCATCCGTTCCAGCAGGCCCTGGTACCGGCGCAGCTTCATGTCGGCGTCGAGGAGGATCGAGCCGTGCGAGGAGTCGAGCTGGACGGTGTCGAGCTGAGGCACGGGCGCGGACACATAGGTGAACGACTGTCCCGCTCCGGGGAAACCCCCGGCGGCGAAGGGGATGGCCCGTACGGTGACGGTGGCCCGCTCGGACTGTTCCAGGATGTGCTCCAGCTGCGCCCGGGCGACCTTCGGGCCGCCGAACTGCATCCGCAGCGCCGCCTCGTGGATCAGGGCCTCGTACGGCACCGGCCGGTCCAGGGTCTCCTGGCGGCGCAGCCGCAGGGCGAGTCTGGCCTCCAGGTCCGGTCCCGGCAGCGGTGGCACCGCGGTGTCGAAGACCGCCCGCGCCTGCTCCTCGGTCTGGAGCAGACCGGGGACGTGGGTGGTCACGGCGGTGGCCAGCTCGGCCGCGTGGTACTCCAGTTCGGCGATGTCCAGAAGGGCGGGCGGCAGGAGCCCGCGGTGCTCCTCCCACCAGCCGCGGTCCCGTTCCTGGGCCATGGCGGCGAGCAGGTCCACCAGGGCCGTGTCCGGGCAGCCGTAGTTGAAGGCCAGTGTCCGCACCCGCTCGGGGCTGATGCCGAAGCGGCCGGACTCCACGTTGGGGATGCGGGTGCGGTCGACGCCGAGGAGGGCGGCGGCCTGCTGGGCCGACATGCCGGACTGTTCGCGCAGCTTGCGCAGTTCGGCGCCGAGTCGCTGCTGCCGCGCTGTGGGGCTGCTCCTGGGTGGCACGTCGTTCTCCCTCGTCCTGCGGGGCGGCCCCCTGCCGTCCCGCTCCCGCGCCGCTGATCGCCTTCGGTCCGGAAACGGCGCCACTACCCGCAAGTAGTAGCACCGTGCTCCGCTTCTGCGCTACGGTCGGTAGCGCAAGTCTCACACGCGGCGACCGAGCCTCGTGTGCAGAGCACCCCCATGTACAGGAAATGTGAGCAATCCGATGAAGGGCGCCCTGCGTTGCCTTCCGGCCGCCACGGCTGCCGGGCCCATACCCCCCGCCACGGAGAACCTCAGCTACTCGATGCTGCTCCCCGGTGGCGCGTACTGCGCGGGCCTCGCCCGTGAGGCCGTCCGCGGCCTCCTCGTCCGTCACGGCCTCGCCGGACTCCGCGAGACCGCCGCCCTCGCCGCCTCCGAACTCGTCGCCGCCGCCTACCGGTTCACCCCCGACCGGGAGATGGCGCTGCGACTGCGATGGCAGTACGACGCCCTGCGGATCGTCGTCTACGACCAGCATCCGGCCCACCGCGTGCCGGACGCCGCCGAGGCGTGCCGCGACCGCCGCAGCCGCGGCATGTGGCTGCTGGCCGCGGCGGTCGAGGAGCACGGCGGCGACTGGGGCCTGACCCCCGCCCTCACACCCGAGGGCGGCACCAAGTCCTGGGCGTTACTCCCTCGCTGACCCGGAAGCAGCTCCCGGGACGAACCCCGCCGCGGCACGGAGCTCCTCCGCCGACGTCGGCCGCAAGCGGCCGTCGAGGAGCAGCCGGCGCGTGATCCCCAGCGACTCCAGGAACGTCAGGTCGTGACTGGCCACGACCAGCGCCCCCTCGTACGCACGGAGGGCCGCGGTCAGTTTCCGCACCGACGCGATGTCCAGATTGTTCGTCGGCTCGTCCAGCAGCAACAGCTGCGGAGCCGGCTCCGCCAGCAGCAGCGCCGCCAGCGTCGCCCGGAACCGCTCCCCGCCCGACAGGGTGCCCACCGGCTGATCCGCCCGAGCCCCCCGGAAGAGGAAGCGCGCGAGCCGGGCCCTGATCGCGTTCCCCGACGCCGTGGGCGCGAACCGGGCCACGTTCTCCACGATGCTCAGCCCGTCGTCGAGGACGTCCAGCCGCTGCGGCAGGAAACGGATCGGCACCAGCCGCTCCACCTCCCCCGACACGGGCTCCAGCTCGCCGGCGACCGTCCGCAGCAGCGTGGTCTTGCCGGCCCCGTTGCGGCCCACCAGCGCGATCCGCTCCGGTCCCCGCAGCTCGAGACCGCCCTCGACCCGCGCCCCGTAGCGCAGCCGCAGATCGGTGAGGCGCAGCACCTCGCGCCCCGGCGGAACCGAGGTGTGTGGCAGCTCGACGCGGATCTCGTCCTCCTCCCGCACCGCCTCCGCCGCCACGTCCAGTCGCTCCCGGGCCTCCGCGAGCCGGTCCGCGTGCAGGTTGCGGTGCTTGCCCGCCGACACCTCCGCGGCGCCCCGCCGGGTGTTGGCCACGACCTTCGGCACGACCTTGTTCTCGAAGCTCTTCTGCGCGTACCGCTTCCGGCGCGCCAGCTTCTGCCCGGCCTCCGACAGCTCCCGCCGCTGCCGCTGGACGTCCGCCTCGGCGACCCGCACCATCCGCTCCGCGGCCTCCTGCTCGGCGGCGAGCGCCTCCTCGTACGCCGAGAAGGTCCCCCCGTACCAGCTCACCCCGCCCTCGTGGAGGTCGGCGATCTGGTCGACCCGCTCCAGGAGCTCCCGGTCGTGGCTGACCACCACCAGCACCCCCGACCAGCTCTCCACCGTCTCGTACAGCCGCGAACGGGCGTACAGGTCGAGGTTGTTGGTCGGCTCGTCGAGCAGCAGGACGTCCGGCCCCGCCAGCAGCAGCGCCGCGAGCCGCAGGAGCACCGACTCGCCGCCGGACACCTCGCCGACCGTCCGGTCCAGGCCGATCGAGCCGAGACCGAGCCGGTCGAGCGTGGCCAGGGCCCGCTCCTCGACGTCCCAGTCGTCACCGAGCACCGCGAAGTGCTCCCCGGCCGCGTCGCCCGCCTCGATGGCGTGCAGCGCGGCCCGCTTCCGGTCGATCCCGAGGATCGCGTCGACCCGCCGGCCGGTGTCCAGGACCAGGTCCTGAGGGAGGTACCCGATCTCGCCCGAGGCCCGTACGGACCCCTCGGTCGGGGTCAGTTCGCCGGCGAGCAGCCGCAACAGGGTGGACTTCCCCGAGCCGTTGGTGCCGACCAGGCCGGTGCGGCCGGGTCCGATCCTCACCCCGAGGTCGTCGAAGACCCGGGTGCCGTCCGGCCAGGAGAAGGAGAGCGAGGTGGTGGAGAGAAAGACAGGCTGATGTGACACGAGGGCCTCCGGTGCCGCGAGCACGGTGTGAGCGTGGAAGAAGTGCGACGCGTGAGACACCGGGGCGCGGGCAGCGTGGGGAACGGCTCGTCCACCGAGGTCGAGAACGGCACGCACGGCACGGGGCACGCACGCGGCACGGTGTCTCGGGACCTCAGAGAATCAACGTTCCTGCTCCGATCGGGAGGCGATCTGACCTCACCGACGGTAGGACCCGCCGAGCGGGGAGGCAAACGAATATCGGGGACCGCTCAGGGCAGCTCGCCCAGGAGCGCGGCCAGGTTCCGGTCCCAGTCCAGGTACTGGTGCTCGCGCCCGGCGGGCACCAGATGCTGCGAGCGCTCCAGGAAGAGGCGCAGCTCCGAGGTGCGCACATGGACCATCGCCACGCCCTCCGGGGCGTGGAACTCCACCACTGTGCGGTCGTACCCGTACGGCCTGAGCCGTACGTCCCCGTCCCCGGCGGGCCGTTCGACCCCCTGCGCGAGGAGTTCGCGGGCGAAGGCCCACGAGACCTCGACGCCCTCCAGGGTGGCCGGCGGTGGGAAGGCCATGCTGACGGCGTACGGGTCCTCGCGGTCGTAGCGGAGCGTGGCGGGGACGGTCTCCATCCGGGGAGCGGAAGCGACCAGACGGGCCTGGACGGGCTGCTCGATCACGGCGGACACGGCGGGCTCCTCTCGCGGCGTTGCGATCCTGTGCGTCTCCCCGACACCAGGGCACCTGACACCCGTGAAGACGAGCGGAACGGCCGGAACGTGCACTCACCCCCCACGTGAGGTGCGTCACCGCCCCCGTCCGGAACCACCGGCGCCCTCATCCGGAACCGCCGCCGCCCCACCCGGAACCGCCGCTACCCGCTCCCGCGGACGTCGTCGCCGGGCTCCGCGCAGGGCCCGGAGCGGTCGCAGTACGGCTGGTTCCGCGAGGCACCGCAGCCGCAGAGCATCACCCGCGTCTCGTGCCGGTCCCCCCGCTCGTCCGAGACCAGCAGATCGCCGCGGACCACCAGCTGTCCTGCGGCGTTGCGGCGCACCGTCGTCGGGACCTCCGGCCGCTCCTCCGCGCCGCCGCCCGCCGCCGGGTGGTACTGGAGCGCCCCGGACGGGCAGCGCCGGATCACCTCGGCGACCCGTTCGGACGCGGCGGCGTCCGGGAGCACCCAGGGGCGGCGGGACAGGTCGAAGACCTCCGGCAGACCGTGGACGCACTCGGCCGCGTGCAGGCAGCGGCGTGGCTCGAAAGTGACGGTGATGCCCTCGCCGTCGTACTCCTTGAGCCGCGGCTTCTCCGCGATCGGGGATTCCGGGGACTCCGTCCCGGCCTCCGCTGGTCCCTCAGTCATGAGCCCAGCCTAGGAATGCCCGGCGCACCCCGCACTCCGGCGCACCCCGCACCCCCGCTCACTCGGGCGCGGCCCGCACTCAGGGGCCGTCACCCCGAGGCCCTCTGGACGGGCCGGGCCGCCCCCGCTAGCTTCCGGCGCCATGACACCTGTGCGAAAGATGCGTACCACGCGCCGCACGATGACCACGATGACGGCGGGGCTGGTGGGGGCGGCGCTGGCGCTGACCCTCGCGGCCCCGGCGCGGGCCGGGGAGACCCCCGCGGCCCCGGGGACGTCCGAGGCCCCCGTCGCCGCGGGCGGCTGGCAGCTCACCCCGACCGGGACGGACGTCCGCTTCCGGGGCCTCGCCGCGGTCGACCGGGGCACCGCCTGGGCCGCCGGCTCCCGGGGCACCGTCCTGCGCACCACCGACGCCGGCCGCACCTGGCGAAACGTCTCGCCGCCCGGCGGCGAGACGTTGGAACTCCGCGACGTGGAGGCCTTCGACGCCCGCCGGGCCGTCGTCCTCGCCATCGGCGAGGGCGAGGCGTCCCGGCTGCTGCGCACCGAGGACGGCGGCGCCACCTGGACGGAGACCTTCCGCAACACCGACCCACGCGCCTTCTACGACTGCGTGACCTTCCTCGACCGCCGGCACGGGCTCGCCCTCAGCGACCCGGTCGACGGGCGGTTCCGCATCCTCGCCACCCGCGACGGCGGACGCAGCTGGCGGGTCCTGCCCGACTCCGGGATGCCCGCGGCGCTCCCCGGCGAGGCCGGCTTCGCCGCGAGCGGCCAGTGCCTGGTCACCGCCGACCGGGGCGGGAAGGACGTCTGGTTCGCGACCGGCGCCGCCGCCACCGCCCGCGTCTTCCACTCGGCCGACCGGGGCCGGACCTGGACCGTCACCGACAGCCCGGTCCCGGCCGCCGACCCCGCCCGCGGCGTCTTCGCGCTCGCCTTCCGCGACCGCCGCCACGGCCTCGCGGTCGGCGGCGACTACCGGGCCGGACAGCCGTCCCCGCGCGCCGCCGCCGTCACCGCCGACGGCGGCCGCACCTGGACCCCGGCCGCCACGCCCCCGCCCGCCTACCGCTCCGGCGTCGCCTGGCTCCCGCGCGCCGAGGGCGCCGCCCTCGCCGTCGGGCCCACCGGCACCGACCTCACCCGCGACGGCGGCCGCACCTGGCGGACCGTGGACACCGGCTCGTACGACACCGTCGACTGCACGCCGGACGGCGGCTGCTGGGCCTCCGGCGAGAAGGGCCGCATCGCCCGGCTCACCCGCCGCTGACGAGCGGCCCTCGGGCCGCCGGGGTCAGGCCCCGCGCCGAGGACCGCCCGGCACGGGGGACCGCCGGGGTCAGGCCGGCGGCTGCTCGCGGTAGCCGGCCAGGCCCTCCACGGTCTTCGACGCGTAGAACTCGGTGATCCGGTACGCGCACACGCCCTCGGAGCTGAAGGGGTCGGCCGCCGCGATCCGCTCGATCGCGGCCCGGTCGACCCCGGCCGCCAGGATCACCCCGCCGTCCCGCGGGTTCTTCCGCCCGGACGCGAGGAACACCCCGGCGGCGTACTGCTCGTCCAGCCAGGCGATGTGCGCGTCCATGAGGGCGTCCGCCCGCTCGACGGGCGCGGTGTAGGTCAATTCCAGTACGAACATGCGTCCAGGCTACCGGCGGGACCGGCCCCGGCGATCAGCCGCCGAACGCCTCGGCGGCGGGTTCGAAGCGGTGCTCCGCCGGCTTCAGCACCTCGTACAGGTAGCCGAAGTACGAGGTCTCCGCCGTGCCCGTGAGGACCCCGAGCAGGAAGGCGGCGCAGCCCGGCCCGTGGCGCTCCCAGAGCGGCCCGCGCCCCTCGTTGTAGAGCACCGGCCAGGTGTCGGGGTGCCGGTCGGGACGCGCCAGCCAGTACAGGAACGCCCCCGACCCCTCCTCGTACGCCCACGGCACCACCCGCGCGCCCGGCTCCCCCAGCTCCTCGGGCCGCTCCTCGCCGATGTCCCACAGCGACTCCAGGATCTCGTCCCGTTCGGCCGTCTGCGCGACGAGGTCGAGGTCGACCTCGGCCGCGCCGGGGGCGAGCAGCCACACCGTCTCGGTGAAGACGCCCTGGCCGTACGTCTCCACCAGCCGCTTGTAGTCGGCCGGGAGCGGGACCCCGAGGGCGCGTTCGGCGCGTGCCCAGTCCACCGCGGGCGGCGGCACGGAGGGCGGCGGACAGAGGCGTACGAGCTCGTCGATCGCGTTCACCGGGGGGACGCTAGCGCACGCCGGGGAGGCGGGAGCCGGGCACCCGTGCCGGGCAGGCTCCGCCGTAGGGTGGCCGCATGGGGATCATCGGGGTTCCGGCGGGCTGGCCCGCCGACGAGGCGGGGGCGCTGGAGGTCCAGCGCGCGCTGCGGGGGCGGCTCGTGCTGGCGGAGGAGGGGCCGCCGCCGGGGGAGGGACACGTCACCGGGCTCGACGTGGCGTACGACGACGAGCGGGACCTGGTCGCCGCCGCGGCCGTGGTCCTCGACGCCCGGACCCTGGCGGTCGTGGAGGAGGCGACCGCCGTGGGGCGGGTCTCCTTCCCCTACGTCCCCGGGCTGCTCGCCTTCCGCGAGATCCCGACCGTGCTGGCCGCCCTGGACGCGCTCACGGCCGATCCGGGGCTCCTCGTCTGCGACGGCTACGGGCTCGCCCACCCGCGCCGGTTCGGCCTCGCCGCCCACCTCGGCGTGCTCACCGGCCGGCCGGCGATCGGCGTCGCCAAGAACCCCTTCGCCTTCACCTACGACCAGCCGGGGCCCGACCGGGGCGACTCCGCCCCGCTGCTCGCCGACGGCGAGGAGGTCGGGCGGGCGCTGCGGACCCGGCGCGGGGTCAAACCCGTCTTCGTCTCCGTCGGGCACCGGATCTCCCTCGGCAACGCCTGCGCGCACACGCTCGCGCTCGCCCCGCGCTACCGGATCCCCGAGACCACCCGGCTCGCCGACGCGCTCTGCCGGCGCGCGCTCGCCGAGGCGCTGGCGGTGGGCGATGAGCGGGCCCGTGCTGAGTAGCGTCTGAGTACCCGTACGGATGTCCGCTGTCAGACCCCCACGGCACAGTGGCCGTCATGACAACCCCCGTCACCACGCGCCCCCGTGGCCGCTCCGGCGGCCGGGCGATGCCCGCCGTCCTCGCGGTCGCCGCGCTCTCCGCGCTCGCCTGGACCTGCGCCATCCTGTACGTGCTCGCCGACTGGACCACCCGATGAAGGGGCGGCTGCGCTGCGTCGTCCTCGACTGCCCCGACGCCCATGAACTCGCCGCGTTCTACCGGGAGGTGCTGGGCGGGGAGATCACGGCGCCCGACCCGGGGCTCGCCGTCGGCGCCGGCTCCGCCGTGCTGCGCGACGCGCACGGACCGGTCCTCGCCTTCCAGGACGTCGCCGACCACCGGCCACCCGTCTGGGGCGCCCCGGAGCAGCAGTTCCTGCTGGACATCCGGGTCCCGGACCCGGCCGCCGCCCACGACCGGGTGCTCGCCCTCGGGGCCGTTCCCCTCAGCGAGGGCGGACTCGCGGAGGGTGCATTCAGCCAGGGCGGACTCGCTGAGGGCGGGCCCGGGGAGGACGGATCGGGCGCGGAGCCCGGGACCGGCGGGGACGCCGGACCGCTGTGGCGGGTGTACGCGGATCCGGCCGGACATCCCTTCCGGCTGATGGGGAACTGAGGGACCCGGGGCGCGCCCGGAGCCGTTCCGCCGACCGGCTTCGACCGGGCGCGTGGTGGGCAGTATGAGCGGATGGACCCGCAGACCACACCCCGACGACTCGTCTCCTCCGGCTCCCCCCTCGAACCGGAGATCGGCTTCTCCCGCGCGGTACGGCACGGCCCGTACGTCTCCGTCGCCGGCACCGCGCCGATCGCGCCCGACGGCACCACCTCCGCCCCCGGCGACGTCTACGCCCAGACCGTCCGATGTCTCGACATCGCCGAGGCCGCCCTCCGCGAGGCGGGCGCCCGCCTGACGGACGTCGTCCGCACCCGGGTCATGCTCACCGACGCCACCACCTGGCGGGAGGCGGCCCGCGCCCACGGCGAGCGGTTCGCCGCCGTCCGGCCCGCCTGCACCTTCGTCGAGGTGTCCGGGTTCATCGACCCCCGGTGGCTGGTCGAGGTCGAGATCGACGCGATCGTGACCGACCACACCGCCCCGGACATGATCGGCTGGTGAACGGCCGGAGGGCGGAGGCGGCGGGGACGGCCGGCGGGTGACGGGGCCGCCGGCCGCTACTCCGCGTGTGCCACCCGGAAGCGGAGGCCCGCCGCCCGCAGCCGGGCGATGAGCGCGTCGCCCATCGCCACCGCCGTGGTGACCTGGCCCGCCGTCTTCGGCAGCGGGTCCAGGGCGAGGCAGAGCGCCGACTCGGCGAGCATCTTCGCCGTCTCGTCGTAGCCGGGGTCGCCGCCCGACACCTCGGTGAAGACCCGCCGTCCGCCGCCCTCGCCGACGAAGCGGACGGTGAACCAGCTGCGGGCGCGCCGCTCGGCCGAGGGCCCGGAGCCCGCCTGGTAACGGTCCATCAACCACCGCCGTGCGGCGGGCACCTGGGCCGCCGTGACGGCCGCTCCGATCGCCGCCGTGCCGCCGAGCGCCATCGGCAGCGTCTTCACCGAGGCGTAGTGGCGGTAGCGGAAGTCGGGGCCGTACCGGTCGAGCGCGGCCGCCGACCGGGCCACGACCTGCGGGTCGAGGGTGGGCAGCGGCAGCGCCCAGGTGCCCGTCTCGGTGCTGAAACGGGGGGCGCCCAGCGGCGCTCGGGCCCGCCGGCCCACCGACCGGGGCGCGTGCAGCCGGCGTTCGCGGGCGGCCCGCAGGATCTCCCGGCCGCGCCCGAAGGCCGTCAGCGCCGAGGCGAAGGTGCCGCCGGAGAAGACGGCACCGGCCCGGACGAAGCCGTCGACGCGCAGCGGTACGCCCTCCGGCAGCTGCTCCACGGTGAAGAGCACGCCGAGGTCGTGCGGGACGGAGTCGAAGCCGCAGGCGTGCACGATCCGGGCACCGGTCTCCCGGGCGCGGGCGTCATGGCGGACGTACATGAGATCGACGAACTCGGCCTCGCCGGTGAGGTCCAGGTAGTCGGTGCCGGCGTCCGCGCAGGCGGCGACGAGCCCTTCGCCGTACCAGACGTACGGGCCGACCGTGGAGGCCACCACCCGGGCGGACCGGGCGAGCTCACGCAGTGCGGCCGGGTCCCCGGAGTCCGCGACCACCAGCGGCAGGTCCGCGCAGTGCGGCCGGACGGCGGCGAGCCGGTCCCGCAGCGCGGCCAGCTTCGCCGCCGAGCGCCCGGCGAGGGCCCAGCGGCACCCGGCGGGCGCGTGCTCGGCCAGATACTCGGCGGTGAGCTCGCCCACGAACCCGGTCGCCCCGTAGAGGACCACGTCGTACGCCCGCGCTCCGGCCTCCCCGCCGGGCTCCCGCCCCGCGTCCGCCCCTGTCTCCATCGAGCCTCACTCCCGTCCCTCGCGATGCCTCGGCGATGCCCTTCGGCGTCGCCCCGGGTCACGTACCCCGCGATGCCGTCGGCGATGTCCTCGGCCGTGCCGTCGGCGGAGGATAGCGGACCCGACCGCCCCACCGAATTTCCAAGCGCTTGCTCGGCCGGGGGGCTTGTGCCGAGTGGAACACGTTCCTAGCATCTTCGGTGTTACATCACTGGTGTCACACACTCCTGGGGGCTCGATGGGCACGAGGCAGACCGAGCGGACCGGCCCGCTCGCCGGCGTCCGGGTGGTGGAACTCGCCGGCATCGGCCCCGGCCCCTTCGCCGCCATGCTCCTCGGCGACCTCGGCGCCGACGTCGTCCGCGTCGACCGCCCCGGCGGCGCCGGCATCGGCGTCGACCCGGCCAAGGACCTCACCAACCGCAACAAGCGCTCGGTCCTCCTCGACCTGAAGAGCCCCGAGGGCCCCGCCGCCGTCCTCGACCTGGTCGAGCGCGCCGACGTGCTGATCGAGGGGTACCGCCCCGGCGTCGCCGAACGCCTCGGGGTCGGCCCGGGGGAGTGCCTCGCCCGCAACCCCCGGCTCGTCTACGGCCGGATGACCGGCTGGGGCCAGGACGGCCCGCTCGCCCCCACCGCCGGCCACGACATCGGCTACATCGCCGTCACCGGCGCCCTCGGCATGATCGGGCCGGACCCGGAAGGCCCCCCGGCCATCCCCGCCAACCTCGTCGGCGACTACGCCGGCGGCTCCCTCTACCTCGTCATCGGCGTCCTCGCCGCCCTCCAGCACGCCCGCGCCCACGGCGAGGGGCAGGTCGTCGACGCGGCGATCGTGGACGGCGCCGCCCACCTCACCACCATGATCCACGCCATGGTCGCGGCGGGCGGCTGGCAGGACCGGCGCGGGGTGAACCTCCTCGACGGCGGCTGCCCCTTCTACGGGGTGTACGCGACCTCCGACGGCGGCCACATGGCCGTCGGCGCCCTGGAGGAACGCTTCTACGACGAGTTCGCCCAGCTCCTCGGCCTGACCGAGCCCGCGTCCGGAACCGAGCCCGCGTCCGCAGCCCGCCCCGCAGCCGCAGCCGGCGCCCGCGCCGAGGCCCGAGACGGCGGCTACGCCACCGCGCTCCGCCGCGACCTCGCCCGCTGGCCCGAGCTGCGCGAGGCCGTCGCCGCGCGTTTCCGGAGCCGTACCCGCGCCGAGTGGACCGAGGTCTTCGAGGGCTCCGACGCCTGCGTCGCCCCCGTCCTCTCGCTCCGCGAGGCCCCCGCCCACCCGCATCTCGCCGCCCGCGCCACCTTCACCGAGCACGGCGGACTCGTCCAGCCCGCGCCCGCGCCCCGCTTCTCCGCCACCCCGGGCACCCTCCGTACCGGCCCCGCCCTGCCCGGCGCCGACACCGCCGAGGTCGCCCGCGACTGGGGCGTCCCCGCCCTGCACCCCGAGGACGATCCGCACACCCCGGACGCCCCGTTCACCCAGGAGTCGAAGACCGCATGAAGCGCACCCTCTACACCGAGGACCACGAGGCCTTCCGGGCCACCGTCCGCACCTTCCTGGAGAAGGAGGTGCTGCCCCACTACGAGCAGTGGGAGAAGGACGGCATCGTCTCCCGCGAGGCATGGCTCGCCGCCGGCCGGCAGGGCCTGCTCGGCCTCGCCGTCGAGGAGGAGCACGGCGGCGGAGGCAATCCCGACTTCCGGTACGCCTCCGTCCTCGCCGAGGAGTTCACCAAGGCCGCCGCCCCCGGCCTCGCCCTCGGCCTCCACAACGACATCATCGGACCGTACCTCACCAAGCTCGCCACCGACGAGCAGCGGCGGCGCTGGCTGCCCGGCTTCTGCTCCGGCGAGATCGTCACCGCCATCGCGATGACCGAGCCCGGCGCCGGCTCCGACCTCCAGGGCATCAGCACCACCGCGGAGGACCACGGCGACCACTGGGTCCTCAACGGCTCCAAGACCTTCATCTCCAACGGCATCCTCGCCGATCTGGTGATCGTCGTCGCCCGCACCACCCCCGAGGGCGGCGCCCACGGCCTCTCCCTGCTCGTGGTCGAGCGGGGCATGGAGGGCTTCGAGCGCGGCCGCAACCTCGACAAGATCGGCCAGAAGTCCCAGGACACCGCCGAGCTCTTCTTCAAGGACGTCCGCGTCCCCAAGGAGAACCTGCTGGGCGAGCTCAACGGCGCCTTCGTCCACCTGATGACCAACCTCGCCCAGGAGCGCCTCGCCATCGCGGTCGCCGGGATCGCCGGCGCCGAGCACCTCCTGGAGCTCACCACCCGGTACGTCAAGGAGCGCGAGGCGTTCGGCCGGCCGCTCGCCAAGCTCCAGCACGTGCGGTTCGAGATCGCGGAGATGGCCACCGAGTGCGCCGTGACCCGCGCCTTCGTGGACCGCTGCATCGCCGAGCACGCCGACCCGACCGGGCTCGGTCTCGATCCCGTCAACGCCTCCATGGCGAAGTGGTGGGCGACCGAGCTCCAGAAGAGGGTCGCCGACCGCTGCCTGCAACTGCACGGCGGATACGGCTACATGAGCGAATTCCCGGTCGCCCGCGCCTTCACCGACGGCCGCATCCAGACCATCTACGGCGGCACGACGGAGATCATGAAGGAGATCATCGGCCGCTCCCTCCTCGGCTGATCCCCGACACCCTCGGCCGATCCCCCGACGCCCCGCCCCGACCCCTCCCGCTCGTCGAAAACCCTCACCGTGAAAGGCTTCCCGTGAGCACCGAAGCGTACGTGTACGACGCGATCCGCACCCCGCGCGGACGCGGCAAGGCCAACGGCTCCCTGCACGGAACCAAGCCCATCGACCTGGTCACCGGCCTGATCCGCGAGATCCAGACCCGCAACCCCGGCCTCGACCCGGCCGCCGTCGACGACATCGTCCTCGGCGTCGTCGGCCCGGTCGGCGACCAGGGCTCCGACATCGCCCGGATCGCCGCCATCGCCGCCGGTCTCCCCGACACCGTCGCCGGCGTCCAGGAGAACCGCTTCTGCGCCTCGGGCCTCGAAGCGGTGAACATGGCCGCCATGAAGGTCCGCTCCGGCTGGGAGGACCTCGTCCTCGCCGGCGGCGTCGAGTCCATGTCCCGGGTGCCGATGGCCTCGGACGGCGGCGCCTGGTTCGCCGACCCGATGACCAACCTGGAGACCAACTTCGTCCCGCAGGGCATCGGCGCCGACCTCATCGCCACCATCGAGGGCTTCAGCCGCCGCGACGTGGACGAGTACGCCGCCCTCTCCCAGGAGCGCGCCGCGACCGCCTGGAAGGAGGGACGCTTCGCCCGCTCCGTCGTCCCCGTCGTCGACCGGGCCGGCCTGACCGTCCTCGACCACGACGAGTTCATGCGCCCCGGCACCACCGCCGACTCCCTCGCCCGGCTCAAGCCGTCCTTCGCGGACATCGGCGAGCTCGGCGGCTTCGACGCGGTCGCGCTCCAGAAGTACCACTGGATCGAGGAGATCGACCACGTCCACCACGCCGGCAACTCCTCCGGCATCGTCGACGGCGCCTCCCTCGTCGCCGTCGGCTCGAAGGAGATCGGGGAGCGGTACGGGCTGACGCCCCGCGCCCGGATCGTCGCCGCCGCCGTCTCCGGCTCCGAACCCACCATCATGCTCACCGGTCCCGCCCCGGCCGCCCGCAAGGCGCTCGCCAAGGCCGGTCTCACCATCGACGACATCGACCTGATCGAGATCAACGAGGCCTTCGCCGCGGTCGTCCTCCGCTTCGTCAAGGACATGGGCGTCTCCCTGGACAAGGTCAACGTCAACGGCGGCGCCATCGCGCTCGGCCACCCGCTCGGCGCCACCGGCGCGATCATCCTCGGCACCCTCGTCGACGAGCTGGAGCGCCAGGACAAGCGCTACGGCCTCGCCACCCTCTGCGTCGGCGGCGGCATGGGCATCGCCACCATCGTCGAGCGCGTCTGACCTCCCCGTCCGCACCCCTCTACCGGAGAAGCATCAGTCATGAGCGAGAGCACCACCATCCGCTGGGAGCAGGACGACACGGGGATCGTCACCCTCGTCCTCGACGACCCGAACCAGTCCGCCAACACCATGAACCAGGCGTTCCGCGCGTCGATCACGGCCGTCGCCGACCGCCTGGAGGCCGAGAAGGACTCCATCCGCGGCGTCATCTACACCTCCGCGAAGAAGACCTTCTTCGCCGGCGGCGACCTCAAGGACATGATCCAGGCGGGCCCCGAGCACGCCCCGGCCATCTTCGACGCCGCCATGGACATGAAGCGCGCGCTGCGCCGCATCGAGACCCTCGGCAAGCCCGTCGTCGCCGCCCTCAACGGCGCGGCTCTCGGAGGCGGTTACGAGATCGCGCTCGCCTCCCACCACCGGATCGCCCTCGACGCGTCCGGCTCCAAGATCGGCCTGCCCGAGGTCACCCTCGGCCTGCTGCCCGGCGGTGGCGGCGTCACCCGCACCGTACGCCTCATGGGCATCACCGACGCCCTCCTCAAGGTCCTCCTCCAGGGCACCCAGTACACCCCGAAGCGTGCCCTCGACAGCGGCCTGGTCCACGAACTGGCCTCCACCCCCGAGGAGATGATGGCCAAGGCCATCGCCTTCATCGACACCCACCCGGAGTCCGCGCAGCCCTGGGACGTGCCCGGGTACCGCATCCCCGGCGGCACCCCGTCGAACCCGAAGTTCGCCGCCAACCTGCCCGCCTTCCCGGCCAACCTGCGCAAGACGCTGGCCGGCGCCCCCTACCCGGCCCCGCGCAACATCATGGCCGCGGCCGTCGAGGGCTCCCAGGTCGACTTCGAGTCCGCCCAGGTCATCGAGTCCCGCTACTTCACCGAGCTGGTCACCGGCCAGACCGCGAAGAACATGATCCAGGCGTTCTTCTTCGACCTCCAGGCCGTCAACTCCGGCGCCAGCCGCCCCAAGGGCGTCGAGAAGCGCCAGGTCCGCAGGGTCGCCGTGCTCGGCGCCGGCATGATGGGCGCCGGCATCGCCTACTCCTGCGCCCGCGCCGGCATCGAGGTGGTCCTCAAGGACGTCACCGACGAGGCCGCCGCCAAGGGCAAGGCGTACTCCGAGAAGCTCTGCGCCAAGGCCGTCTCCCGGGGCCGTACGACCCAGGAGAAGGCCGACGCCCTGCTCGCCCGCATCACCCCCACCGCCGACCCGCGGGCGCTGGCCGGCTGCGACGCGGTGATCGAGGCCGTCTTCGAGGACACCGCGCTCAAGCACAAGGTCTTCCAGGAGATCCAGCACGTCGTCGACGCCGACGCGCTGCTCTGCTCCAACACCTCCACCCTGCCGATCACCGTCCTCGCCGAGGGCGTCGAGCGCCAGGACGACTTCATCGGCCTGCACTTCTTCTCGCCGGTCGACAAGATGCCGCTGGTCGAGATCATCAAGGGCGAGCGCACCGGGGACGAGGCCCTGGCCCGTGCCTTCGACCTGGTCCGCCAGATCAACAAGACGCCGATCGTCGTCAACGACTCGCGCGGCTTCTTCACCTCCCGCGTCATCGGCCACTTCCTCAACGAGGGCGTGGCGATGGTCGGCGAGGGCATCGAGCCCGCCTCGATCGAGCAGGCCGCGGCGCAGGCCGGCTACCCGGCCAAGATCCTCTCCCTGATGGACGAGCTGACCCTCACGCTGCCGCGCAAGATCCGCAACGAGACGAAGAAGGCCGTCGAGGAGTCCGGCGGCGTCTGGGCCACCCACCCCGGCGAGGCCGTCATCGACCGCATGGTCGACGAGTTCGGCCGCCCGGGCCGCAGCGGCGGCGCGGGCTTCTACGACTACGGCGAGGCGGGCAAGCGCGGCAAGCTGTGGCCGGGCCTGCGCGAGCACTTCACGAAGCCGGGGTACGAGATCCCCTTCCGCGACATGCAGGAGCGGATGCTCTTCGCGGAGGCCCTGGACACCGTCCGCCTCCTGGAGGAGGGCGTCCTGACCTCGGTCGCCGACGCCAACATCGGCTCCATCATGGGCATCGGCTTCCCGGCCTGGACCGGCGGCATCCTCCAGTACGTCAACGGCTACGAGGGCGGTGTCGCCGGCTTCACGGCGCGCGCCCGCGAGCTGGCGGAGACGTACGGCGAGCGCTTCGCCCCGCCGGCCCTGCTGGTGGCGAAGGCGGAGCGGGGCGAGACCTTCACGGACTCCTGAACGCCGACCGCAACTCCTCGCTCAGGGAGCGCTGGAACGCGGTGACGAGGGCCTGGACCACCATCGGCTGCATGTGCGCCGAGAGCGACTTCATCGCCGTGAGGTGGTCCGGGTCCTCCCCGCTCTCCCGGTACGGGTTCCACACCTCCTCCTGGAACAGCCGCGCCAGCTCCTGGGCGGCGGACCGGGCGTGGGCGAGGAGCACCGTCCGGGAGGCGAGGATGGTCTCGTGCTCGATGGGCACGTCGAGGAGTTCGACGCCGAGCCGCAGCAGGGACCCGTCGAGCCGGAACACCCCGTCCTCGGCGGTCGGCGCCAACACCCCCATGGCGGCGAGCCGTTCGAGGTCCCGGTCGGCCAACTCCCGTCCGGCGCGCCGCTCCAGCTCCCGCCGGGTGATCGTCTCGGCGGACTCCGGCGCCCACGACGCCACCAGCGCCCGGTGCACGGCGAGGTCCTGCGCGCTGAGCTCGGGCGGCAGCTGCTCCAGGTACCGCTCGATCGCGGCGAGCGTCATGCCCTGCCGCTGGAGCTCCTCGATGAGCGCGAGCCGGGCCAGGTGCCCGGGGCCGTACCGCCCGACCCGGCGGGGGCCGATCACCGGCGGCGGCAGCAGCCCCCGCGTCCCGTAGAACCGCACGGTCCGCACCGTGACCCCGGCCCGCGCGGCCAGCTCGTCGACGGTGTATCCGGGCAGTCCCTCGTCGCTCGCGTCCTCCATGGTGGAACAGTATTGCTGTCTCACCAGTGCTGTGAAAGACCCCGGGTCCTCCGGGTCACAGCTGCGCGGGCGCGGCGAGGGCCGCGTCGACGGCCGTGTACGTCACGCCGTGGTCGGCCAGGGCCTCGGCGACCACCCCGCCGGTCGTGGTGAGGGCGAGGAGCAGGTGCTCGTCGCCGATCTCCCGGTCCTTGCGGGCGAGCGCCACGCGCAGCGACTTCTCCAGCACGGTCTTCGCCTCGCGGGAGAAGGTCCGGCGCCCGGACCACCACCCCGCGTCCTTGCGGTCGCCCGCGAGCGCCCCGGTCCCGTGGGTCTCCTCGACGCGGGCGACGACCGCGCCGACGTCGATGCCGAGGTCCGCCAGGGCCTCCGCGTCCGCCCGGGACAGCCCGGCCCGGCGCCGGGCGTCGGCGAGGGCGGCGAGCAGGGACGGGCGGCGGTCCCGCGGGCAGAGCCGACCGAGCGCCGCCGCCGCGCGGGTGTCCTCCCGGTCGAGCAGGGCCAGCAGCAGGTGCTCCGGGGTGACGGTCGCCGCGCCGCCGCGTTCGGCGTGCTCGGCGGCGCCCCTCACCACGGCGCGCGCGGCCTTCGTGAACCGTTCGAACATCACTGCCTCCCGTACTTCTTGTGGACGGCCTGCCGGCTGACACCCAGCTCGGTCGCGATCTCCTGCCAGGACCAGCCCTGGTTGCGCGCGCTGCGCACCTGGACGGCCTCCAGCTGTTCCAGTAGTCGCCGCAGCGCGGACACGGCCCGCAGCCCGACCCGGGGGTCGCGGTCGCCGGCCCGTGCGGCGAGATCGGTCGCATCGGTCATGCTGTCAATGTAGGTTGACACTCGACCTCATGTCAACCTCGGTTGACGGGTCTCGTTGTCGGACCCTCCCCCTACGGTCGACCCATGACCGAGATCGAATACGTGTGCGGCGACGCCACCGCGCCGCGGGGGAGCGGCGTCCGGATCGTCGCCCACGTCTGCAACGACCTGGGCGGCTGGGGCAGGGGCTTCGTGCTCGCCGTCTCCCGGCGCTGGCCGGAGCCCGAGGCCGCCTACCGCCGCTGGTACCGGGAGCGGGCGACGAGCGGCTTCGGGCTCGGCGCGGCCCAGTTCGTCCAGGTCGCGCCGGACCTCTGGGTGGCGAACCTGGTGGGCCAGCGGGGCATCCGCACCGGCCGGAGCGGCGCTGTGCCCGTGCGGTACGAGGCGATCGACGCGGCCCTCGGGCTGCTCGCGGACAAGGCCGCCGAGCTGGGGGCCTCGGTCCACATGCCCCGGATCGGCTGCGGCCTCGCCGGCGGGACCTGGGACCGGGTGGAGCCGCTGGTCCGGGAGCGGCTGTCGGCGCGGGGGACGGCGGTCACCGTGTACGACGTCGGCGGGTGAGGGACGGTGTGCGGGGGCGGCGCCCGGTGGGGGTCCGGTGGGGGTTAGAGTCGGCGGCCGGTCCGCGTCGGCGGGCGGGAACAGGGGAGTGGGATGTACGCGCAACTGAGGGAGACCGCTTCGGAATTGGCCGGAGTCCTCTGGCGGGAGCACACCGTGTACCGGGAGCGGGGCGGTGGCGTGGTGATCCGGGGGGAGCACGTGGAGCGGTGGATCAGCCTGGCGCCGACCGGCGGCAAGGACCGGGCGCTGCTGCGGGCCGGACGACTGCTCGACGGCGGGACGACGGCCCCGGCTCGTACCGAGGTCGTGGTGGACCTCACGGCGCCGGTCTCCGAGCTGGCCGCCGTCTGCCGGCGGATGCTCGCCGAGGTCGCCGCGGCGGCGGAGCCGCCGGCCGCCGGGCCCTCGCGGGCCGGGCGGCCGGGGAAGGTACGGAAGGGGAAGGGCGGGGGCTCCGGGCCCTCGCGGGCCGGGCGGCCGGAGAAGGCGCGGAAGAGCCGGCACACGGGTGCCGGCTCCTGGGTGGTGCTGGTGCTGGTCGGCATAGCCGTGGCCGCCTGGGCGTACACCGTCTTCGGCGGCCCCGGCTACTGACCCGCGGGCCCGGGGGGCCGGCTCAGAAGGCGGTCACCGGGTAGTGGTCCGACAGATTGGTGTACGTGTACTTGGTGCCCCAGCTGGAGACCGTCCACGGCGCGGCCGACTCCAGGATCACGTGGTTGGTCCAGTTCGCCGGGCGGGCGTTCCCCGCCCGGTGGAGGACGTAGTCCAGGTCCTCGCGCGGGTCGTCCGGATAGCGCTCGGCCGCGATCGAGTTCAGCTCGGTGTCGAAGGAGTACGGGTGGCCGGTGCGGGCGTCCGCGCCGGCCAGGCCCGCGTCGGCCAGCATCGACGCGTACTCGGGCGAGTGGGAGTCGACGTTCATGTCACCCGCGACGATCACCTGCTCGCCGGCCGGGATGTTCTTGGCGTCGAGGAAGGCGTCCATCGCCTTGAACTGGCGGCTGCGCATCTGCGCCGCCTCGCCCGCCGCGCAGCCCGGGTCGGTGGACTGGGCGTGGGTGCCGACGACGTGGACGCGGCTGCCGTTCACGTCGAGGACCGCGTAGGCGAAGCCCTTGTTCGAGAACCAGTCGGCGCCGCAGGCGTCCTTGTAGACGTACTGCTCCTTGCGGACGATCGGCCACTTGCTGAGGATCGTCACCCCGCCGTCCTCGGGCGTCGCCGCCGCATAGGACCCGCCGGTCGCGTCCCAGCCGCTCTTGGAGCGGCCCACGACGGGCGTCTGGTGCGGGTACGCGGCTGCGGCGTTCGCCTTGAGCGCGTCGGAGGAGGAGTTGTCGAACGCCTCCTGGATCACCACGACGTCCTGGCCCTGGAAGAACGGCGCCGCGGGTATCGCCTTGGCCCGGTGGTCCTGCCCCCAGTTCGGGTAGAGGGTCTTGCTGAAGAGGAAGGCGTTGTAGGTGAGCACCTTCAGGCGGGGCACCCCGTCCGCGGGGGACGCGGGGGCGGCTGAGGCGGCGGGGGCGGTCGCCGCCAGGGTGGCGGCGGCGAGCGCCAGCGACACGGCGGCACCGGGGATGCGGCGGAACGTGCTGAGGGACACGTGAACTCCCGACGAGTGGTGGGGGGTTGTACTCGGCGCGCGCCATACAACCAGTCGTAGTTACCTTCCGGTAGCCTCTGGGTGCCGGGAATCTTGCGTGCGTCGTACGAGCGCGCCAACGATCGCCGGGGTGTACGATTCGCCGCCTGCGGGACCAGGTAGAATGCGCGCCATGACGACCCTCGCCTCCAACTCCACGATCTTCAACATGGACCTCGGTCCGCTCAACCCGGTGTGGGCTGAGCTCATCCTCGGCTTCGCCGTCTTCTTCCTCACCTTCTTCTTCCTGGCCAAGGTGATCCTTCCGAAGATCAAGCGCACGATCGAGGAGCGCGAGGACGCCACCGAGGGCGCCACCGGCCGCGCCGACGACCTGCGCGCCGAGGCCGCCGAGATCCGCGCCCAGTACGAGGCCGAGCTCGCCGAGGCCCGCCACGACGCCGCCCGGATCCGCTCCAAGGCCGTCGAGGAGGGCTCCACCGCCATCGCCGCCGCCCGCGCCGAGGGCCAGGCCGAGCGCGACGCCATCCTCGTCGCCGGCACCGCGAAGATCACCGCCGAGCGCGAGGCCGCCGAGCGCGAGCTCAACGCCGACGTCGACGCCTGGGCCCGCGCCCTCGCCGGCCGCATCGTCGGCGAGCCGGTCGGCGCCGACCGCGCCTGACCGCGAACGGACCGCGACCACCACGCCGGGGCCGTTCCCGGGGCCGAGAGCCCACGGGAACGGCCCCGTCGTCGTACGCCCCCACGACGCTCCGGAGGCGCACCCTGGAGGGGCGGCCACCGAGGCGAGAGGCAGGAGGACCCCCGTATGAGCACCAGGTCCGGAACGGGGCCCCGGGCGCAGGCCCCCGGCGACCGGCGGCACCCCGACCCCGCCCCGCCGCCCGTCGGCGGCGTGCTGTGGAGCGTCGCCGGGGACGTCCGGGCCCTGCTCATGCTGCCCGCCGCGCTCACCATGCAGGTCGCGCACCCCGCGATCGGCGCCGGCGTCGACGAGCACTCCGTCTTCCGCACCGACCCCTGGGGGCGCGGCGAGCGCTCGCTCCGCTCCGTCCAGCTCTGGGTGTACGGAGGCGAAGAGGCGGCGGCCGAGGGGCGCCGGCTGCGCGCGCTGCACCGCGACATCCAGGGCACCGACGCGCACGGGCGCCGCTACCACGCCCTCACCCCCGCCTACTACGCCTGGGTCCACGCCACCGGCTACCCCGTCTACCGGCACGGCCTCGCCCTGCTCCACCGCCCCCTCACCGAGGCCCAGGACCGCGCGCTGTACGCCGAGTGGCTCCAGGTCGGCCGGATCCTCGGCATCCACGACCGGGACATGCCACAGACCGTCGAGGAGTTCTGGCCCTCCTACCGCAAGGTCCTCGCGGAGGAGCTGGAGGCCACCGCCGTCGTCCGCGAGCTCATCGACCCGGACGCCCCCGTCCCCGCCCCCGACCGGGGCCCGTTCCTCCTCCGGCTCGCGCTCCGCCCCCTCTGGCCGCTGCTCCGCCGCCCCTTCCAGCGGATCCGCGCCTTCCTCACCGTCGGCATGATGCCGCCGGACGCCCGCGCGGCCATCGGCCTGGAGTGGACGCCCGGGCAGGAGCGCCGGCTGCGCCGCCTCGCCCGGATCGTCCGTCTCGTCGTACCGCTCCTGCCCGAACGGCTGCGCTATCTGCCGCTCGCCCGGCGAGCCCGCGAGGCCGCCCGCCGCGCCGAGCGCTGACGGACGGCCCCCAGGACCTGGTGGACCTAGTGGTCCTCGTGGTCCTGGTGCTCCTCGTGGTCGTGGATCGTGTTCGTCGCCGCGATCTTCTTCCACGACCTCGGCTGCGCGGGCTTCGCCCGGAGGGACTCCGGCGCGGCAGACCGCGCCGCGGGGGCCGCGGGTGCGGCGGCCGGAGACGGTCCCGCTGCCGGCTTGGAGGGCTCGTACAGCCAGGTGTCGAAGAGCGCCGCCAGCGGCTTGCCGGAGACCTGCTCCGCGTACCGGACGAAGTCCGCGACCCGCGCGTTGCCGTGCGCGAACCGCTGCGGCCACCCCTTCAGGATCGCGAAGAAGTCCTCGTCGCCGATCTCGTTCCGCAGCGCCTGGAGCGCCAGCGCGCCCCGGTCGTACACCGCGATGTGGAACAGGGCCTCCGCCCCCGGGTCGCCCGGCTTCACCGTCCAGAACGGGTCGTCGGCCGTCCGCAGGGCGTAGACGTAGTCCGCCAGCTCCTGGGCCGTGCCCTCGCCCTCCTTCTCCGACCACAGCCACTGGCTGTAGCGGGCGAAGCCCTCGTTGATCCAGATGTCCTTCCAGTCGCGCACCGAGACGCTGTCGCCGTACCACTGGTGGGCCAGCTCGTGCACGACCACCGAGGTGTTCGCGCCGTTCGCGAACTGGCGCGGGCTGTAGAACGGCCGGGTCTGGGTCTCCAGGGCGTAGCCGCTGGTCACGTTCGGCACATAGCCGCCGAGCGCGTTGAAGGGGTACGGGCCGAAGACCCCCTCCAGCCACTCCGCGACCTCGGCGGTCCGCTCGACCGAGGCGCGGGCCGCGCCGGCGTTGTCGCCGAGGTCCTTGCTGTACGCGTTGAGGACGGGCAGACCGTTCGCGGTCCGGTCCGTCGTGATGTCGAACCTGCCGACCGCGAGGGTGGCCAGATACGTCGCCTGCGGCTTCGTGGAGCGCCAGTTGAAGCGGGTCCAGCCGAGCCGGGAGGACTGCGACTGGAGCACGCCGTTGCTGATCGCCTGGGTGCCGTCCGGCACCGACACCGACACGTCGAAGGTGGCCTTGTCGCGCGGGTGGTCGTTGGACGGGAACCACCATGCGGCCGAGTCCGGCTCCTGCGCGGCGACCCCGCCGTCCGGGGTGCGGTGCCAGGCGGACCAGCCGTCGACCTTGTACTCGGAGGGCTTGCCCGCGTAGCGGACCACCACCGTGACCTGCTTGTTCCTCGGCAGCGGCGCCGCGGGGACGATCTCCAGCTCGTGCTCGCCGGTCGCGGTGAACTTCGCGAGCCGCCCGTCGACCCGGACCTCCGTGGCCTTCAGCCCCAGGTCCAGGTTGAAGCGCGAGAGGTTCTGGGTGGTCGTCGCCAGGATCGTCGCCGTGCCCTCCAGGAGGTCGGTCGACGGCTGGTACTTCAGGCGCAGGTCGTAGTGGGAGACGTCGTACCCGCCGTTGCCGGCGGCGGGGTAGTAGGAGTCGCCGATGCCCGGGGCGCCCGGGACGTAGTCGGCCGCCGATGCCGGGATCGCCAGCAGCAGCGAGGCCGCGAGGGCGCTCGGAACGATGATTCTGCGGTGCACGGATGTTCTCCAAGTCGTGAGCGACAGAGCGACGTAAGACGCGTGGGTGGGCGTCGGTCCTTAGTTCGTACGCTTTCGGACTCTAGGAACCACGCGACGCAGGGTCACGTAAAGACCGCGTCCCGTCACACGATCGCCATTCGGCCGACACGAATCCCCGGTTCACCCGTTTCCCGTACGCGGTCTTCCGTCCCGGCCCGGGCGCCGAGTACGTTCCCGCCCATGCCGATGCGATTCCGCGCCGCCCGCCGCGTCCTGGCCCTCGTCGCCGGGACCGCCGTGCTCGGACTGCCCCTCGTCACGGTCCCCGCGAAGGCGGCGGGCCACGCCGAGCGGCCGGCCCCGCCCCGGACCGGCTTCGAGACGAGCGGCGGCGCCCGCTGGACGACCGGCGCGGAGGAGCGGGACTTCCTCGCCGCCGTCGACCGGGGCAGCGACCGGGTCTCCGTCACCACGCTCGGCACCACCGAGCAGGGCCGGCCGCTCCGGCTCGCCGCGCTCGGCCCCGCGCACGGCGCCACCACCGTCCTGCTCGTCTGCGGCCAGCACGGCGACGAACCCGCCGGCCGGGAGGCCTGCCTCAGCACCGTCCGGGACCTCGCCCACGCCTCCGACCCCGCCACCCGGCGCCTCCTCGCCCGCACCACCGTCCTCGTCCTGCCCAACGTCAACCCCGACGGGCGCGAGGCGGACACCCGCGGCAACGCCGCCGGAATCGACGTCAACCGCGACCACCTCGCCCTGCGCACCGCGGAGGCCCGCGCCCTCGCCGCCCTCGTCCGCGACCGGCGCCCGGACCTCGTCCACGACCTCCACGAGTACCACTCCACCCCCGGCTTCTACGACAAGGACCTGCTCGCCCTCTGGCCGCGCAGCCTCGACACCCACGCCCGCGTCCACGCCGAGTCCCGCACCCTCTCCGAGGAGTACGTCCGCCCCGGCGCGGCCCGCGCCGGGTACACCCACGGCGTCTACGGCCTCTGGACCGACCCGCTCACCGGGCGCCCGGTGAAGCAGGTCGCCGGCGACGGCCAGGAGCGGATCCTGCGCAACACGGCCGGGATCAAGCACATGACCGCCCTCCTCGCCGAGACCCGCGAGGAACCGCTCGGCGCGGCCGAGGAGCGCGACCCCGCGCTCAACCAGCGGCGCAGGGTCGCCACCCACCTCACGGCGCTGGAGGACGTCTTCGCGTACGTCTCCGAGCGCCGCGGCCCGCTCGCCGCCGCCTCCGCCGCCTCCCGTCTCTCCGGCCTGGCCGACCGGGGTCCCGTCCACCTCGGCGGCGCCGACAACGACCCGCCCGAGCCGGACGAGATCCTCGCCGACCCGCCCTGCGGCTACCGCCTCGACGCCGTCCAGTACGCCGAGGCGGGCGACGAACTCGCCCTGCACGGCGTGACGGTGAGCCGCCGGACCGACGGCGGGGCCTTCGTGCCGATGCGCCAGCCGCAGCGGATGCTCGTCCCGCTGCTGCTCGACGGCCGCGCCGCCTATCACCTCGTCAGTGGGCTTCCTGTGGAGGAGTGTTGACGATCGGGTGGATACGGGGGGTCGTGTCCGATCGGCCCCTTCGCTCCAGGTAAAGTTACCGATCGGTACTGACCATGCCTCATCCGGGCCGCCACGGCCCCGACTTGGAGAAACACATGCACCACGCGACGCGCGCGCGCCGCATCCTGCCCGCCCTGTTCACCACGACGCTGCTGGCCGGGGGCCTGCTGCTCGGACAGGCCGTCACCGCCCCGACGGCCGAGGCGGCGCCGCACCGCACCTGCAACGTCAAGGAGCTGAGGAACCAGGCGCAGGACGAGCGCAACCGGGGCGCCCAGCTCAAGCGCCTCGGCGCCCACGAGGAGTCCCGCCGCGCCTACGCCCGCGCCGCGGCCCTGGACACCCGCGCCAGGCAGTGCGAGCGCGCCGACGAGATCGTCGCGCCGCCCATCTGGAAGTGACCGGCGGCGGGACCTCCCGCCCCGCACCGAAGGCCCCCGCCCCCTCCAGGGCGGGGGCCTTCGGCCGTTCAGCCCGTCACGAGGTCCGCCGCGCGCCGCGCGCAGCCCCACGCCACCGTGACCCCCGCGCCCCCGTGCCCGTAGTGGTGCACGAGCAGCCCGCCCCCCGGCAGCCGCTCCGCCTCGACGCGCACCCCGCCGGAACGGGCCGGGCGCAGTCCCACCCGGTGGCCCAGCACCCGGGCGCCGGCGATCTCCGGCCGGATCCGCGCGCACCGCGCCACGATCCCCGCGGCCGTCACCGGATCGGCCTCCGTCCCCTCCGCCCCCTCCTGCGCCGTCCCGCCGAGGACCAGCCGCCCCGGCTGCGGGAAGAAGTACGTCGTCTCCGCCGCCCCGGCGTCCGCCGCCGTGAACCACTCCTCGATCCCCGGGTTCTCCACCAGCACCAGCTGCCCCCGCACCGGCCGCACTCCGCCGTCCGGAACCAGCTCCCGCGCGGCGAGCCCCGTGCAGTT
The DNA here is from genome assembly GCF_042873895.1 of Streptomyces sp. NPDC004435. Taxonomy (NCBI): domain Bacteria; kingdom Bacillati; phylum Actinomycetota; class Actinomycetes; order Kitasatosporales; family Streptomycetaceae; genus Streptomyces; species Streptomyces sp. NPDC004435. Next base: position 179,523 of record NZ_JBIAMB010000013.1, read on the forward strand.
CACCACCACCGGCGCCGCCGCGGCCGCCTCCTCCCAGCCCGTCACCGCCCGCCGCTCGACCACCCCGCCCGCCGCCTCCAGGCGGGCCCGCAGCCACGCCAGGTGGACCGGCATGTCGATCAGCGGCAGCCGCGCCGCGAGCCCGGTGGCGTACGGCCCCGGCACCTCGGCCGCCGGCAGCTGCCGCAGCCCCTCCACCCGCGCCGCCCACGCGCCGAGACCGTCCAGGACCGTGTCGGCGTGGACCCCCGGCACCCACCGCACCCCGGTCTCCTCCGGCGCGCCGGCCAGCTCCCCGTAGACCCGCAGCGACTCCAGCGCCCACTCCCCGGCCCGCGCCGCCGGCTCTATCCGGTACGGCCACCACAGGGCGCCCGCCACCGCCGAGGTCGTCGCCTCCGCCGGGTCCCGGGACCAGACCCGTACCCGCGCTCCCCGCTCCGCCAGCGTCACCGCCGTCGTCAGCCCGACGACCCCGCCGCCCACCACGATCACTTCGCCGATCACGCCGCTCTCCATGCCCGGGACCGTACCCGGACGACGTCCGGCACCCACGTAGGATGCGTGGTCTGATGACTGCCACTCTCGTCGCCAAGGACCTCGCCGCCGGCCACGGCGAACGCACCCTCTTCGCCGGGCTCGACCTCGTCGTCGCCCCCGGCGACGTCATCGGCCTCGTCGGCGTCAACGGCGCCGGCAAGTCCAGCCTGCTGCGGCTGCTCGCCGGGCTCGACGCCCCCGAGGAGGGCGAGGTCAGGCTCTCGCCGCCCACCGCGACCGTCGGCCACCTGCCGCAGGAGCCCGAGCGCCGCGAGGGCGAGACCGTCCGCGCGTTCCTGGCCCGCCGCACCGGCGTCGCCGCCGCCCAGGCCGCGATGGACGAGGCCACCCAGGGCCTCGTCGACGGCACCCCCGGCGCCGACGACGCGTACGCCACCACCCTGGAGCGCTGGCTGGACCTCGGCGGCGCCGACCTCGACGAGCGCGCCGAGGAGGTCACCGCCTCCCTCGGCCTCACCGTCGGCCTCGACCAGCCGATGACCGGCCTCTCCGGCGGCCAGGCCGCCCGCGCCGGCCTCGCCTCCCTCCTCCTCTCCCGCTACGACGTCTTCCTCCTCGACGAGCCGACCAACGACCTCGACCTGGACGGCCTGGAGCGCCTGGAGTCCTTCGTGAAGGGCCTGCGGGCCGGCACCGTCGTCGTCAGCCACGACCGCGAGTTCCTCACCCGCACCGTCACCAAGGTCCTCGAACTCGACCTCGCCCAGCAGCAGATCACCCTCTACGGCGGCGGCTACGACGCCTACCTGGAGGAGCGGGCCACCGCCCGCCGGCACGCCCGCGAGGAGTACGAGGAGTACGCCGACAAGAAGTCCGCCCTGGAGAGCCGCGCGCTCATGCAGCGCAACTGGATGGACAAGGGCGTCCGCAACGCCCGCCGCAAGGCGGGCGACAACGACAAGATCGGGCGCAAGCTGCGCGGCGAGTCCAGCGAGAAGCAGGCCGCCAAGGCCCGCCAGACCCAGCGCATGATCGAGCGCCTGGACGTCGTCGACGAGCCCCGCAAGGAGTGGGAGCTGCGCATGGAGATCGCCTCCGCGCCCCGCTCCGGAGCCGTCGTCGCCACCCTCCGCGACGCCGGGGTCCGTCGCGGCGACTTCTCCTTCGGACCGGTCTCCCTCCAGATCGACTGGGCCGACCGGGTCGCCGTCACCGGAGCCAACGGCGCCGGGAAGTCCACCCTGCTCGCCGCCCTCCTCGGCCGCCTCCCGCTCGACTCCGGCCACGCCGTCCTCGGCTCCGGCGTCGTCGTCGGCGAGGTCGACCAGGCCCGCAAGCTCTTCCACGGCACCGAGACCCTCCTCGACGCCTTCTGCGCCGCCGTCCCGGAGACCGAACCGGCCGAGGTCCGCACCCTGCTCGCCAAGTTCGGCCTCAAGGCCGACCACGTGCTGCGCCCCGCCACCACGCTCTCCCCGGGCGAGCGGACCCGCGCCGCGCTCGCCCTCCTCCAGGGCAGGGGCGTCAACCTCCTCGTCCTCGACGAGCCCACGAACCACCTGGACCTGCCCGCCATCGAGCAGCTGGAGTCCGCCCTCGACTCCTACGACGGCACCCTGCTCCTGGTGACCCACGACCGCCGGATGCTCGACGCGGTGCGCGTGAACCGGCGCGTCGAGGTCGCCGCGGGCAAGGTCACCGAGCTCTGATGGACCTGCCCTCCGGCCGGGGTGCCCTCGCGGTGCGCCCCCTCGCCGTGATCACCTCCGGCGAGCGGTGGCCGGACGGCCCGCTCCGCCCCGCCCCGGAGGACGACCTCGGGGCCGGAGCGGTCCCCGACGCCCCGCGCGCCCCGGCGCCGGGGCTCTCCCCGACTCCGGCGGCGACCGACGACCCGGCCGCCGCCTTGCACGGCTGCGGCACGGGCCGTGAACTGTACGAGTACGGCTGTCCCGAGGACGTCGCCGTGGCCGCCGGGATCGACGGCTCCACGACCGTGCCGGTCCTCGCGGGCGGCGCATTTACGGAGGCACCATGACCGACGACAGCGTGACCCGGCTCCTCGCGATGCTGGACGACCTCGACGCGGACGTCGACGCCACGATCGACCTCGCCGACGAGATCGCGGCCGCCGGCGACCGGGCGCTGCTGCCGCGCCTGGAGTCCGAGCTGGACCGGGCCGTCGCCGAGCGCAACGGCTACGCCCGCGAACTCCTCGGCGGCGTCCTCGCCGCCCTCGGCGGCCCGACCACCCTCCCGGTCCTCGTCCGGGCCTCGGCCGCCGACCTCGGCGACGACCAGGACGGCCTGGCCACCGAGATCGTCGACCTGGTCCAGGCCGACCCGAAGACCGCCGAGCGCGTCCTGCGCCCCCTGGCCGAGGACGACGACCTCACGGTCGCCAACCGCGCCGACTGGGCACTCCGCTTCCTGCCGTAGCCGCCGGACCGCCGGGGCGTTGGGCTGCCGGGCGTTGGGCTGCCGGGCTGCCGTGCTGCCGTGCTGCCGGGCGAGCAGCCGGTTGGCCGCCGAGCAGGCGAGCCGCCGTGCTGCCGGGCCGCCGTGCTGCCGGGCCGCCGTGCTGCCGGGCTGCCGGGCCGCCGAGCCGCTGGACCGCCGGTTCGCCGGGCCGCCGGGCGAGCGAGCCGGTCGGCCGCCGAGCAGGCGGGCTGCCGGGCGCCAGGGCGCCGGACCGCCGGTTCGCAAGGCTCCCCGGCTCCCGGGCTCCCCGGGCCGTCGTCCCGAGCGCATCGGGTCGGCTGCCGTGGGCGCCCGGTGCTGCCGCTCCCCGTCCCTGGGCCCTACGCGCGACGCCCCCGGTCCCGCCGCGAAGGCGGGGCCGGGGGCGTCCGGGCGAGACGTCAGCGGCGCTTGCCGCCGCCCTCTCCGAGCAGGCCCGCCTTGCGGAGGGCGTCGGCCATCGCGCTGTTCGCGGGCGCGGCGGCCTGGCCGCGGCCCTGGTTCTGGCCCTGACCCTGGGCCCGACCCTGACCCTGCCCCTGGGCCCGACCCTGGCCCCTGTCCCGGTCCCGGCCCTGGCCGCCCTGGCGCTGCTGGGGCGGGCGGCCGCCCCGGTCGCGGCGCTGCCCGGCCGGGGCGGGGGACGCCCCGTCGTCCGCCGTCGCCTCGTCGTCGAGGCGCAGCGTCAGCGAGATGCGCTTGCGCGGGATGTCGACGTCGAGGACCTTCACCTTCACCACGTCACCCGGCTTCACCACGTCACGGGGGTCCTTGACGAAGGTCTTCGACATGGCGGAGACGTGCACCAGGCCGTCCTGGTGCACACCGACGTCCACGAACGCGCCGAACGCGGCCACGTTCGTCACCACGCCCTCCAGGACCATCCCCGACAGCAGGTCGCCGATCTTCTCGACGCCGTCCTTGAAGGTCGCCGTCTTGAAGGCGGGTCGCGGGTCGCGGCCCGGCTTCTCCAGCTCGCGCAGGATGTCGGTGACGGTCGGCAGGCCGAAGGAGTCGTCGACGAAGTCGGCCGGCCGCAGCGACCGCAGCGTACCGGTGTCGCCGATCAGCGCGGCGACCTCGCCGCCGGTGGTCTTCGCCATCCGCCGCACCACCGGGTACGCCTCCGGGTGCACCGAGGAGGCGTCCAGCGGGTCGTCCCCGCCCCGGATGCGCAGGAAGCCCGCGCACTGCTCGTACGCCTTCGGGCCGAGCCTGGCCACGTCCTTGAGCGCCTTGCGGGAGCGGAAGGGGCCGTTGGCGTCGCGGTGCGCCACGATGTTCTCCGCGAGGCCGCCGCTGATGCCGGAGACCCGTGAGAGCAGCGGCGCGGAGGCGGTGTTGACGTCCACGCCGACACCGTTCACACAGTCCTCGACGACCGCGTCGAGCGAGCGCGAGAGCTTCGTCTCGGCGAGGTCGTGCTGGTACTGGCCGACGCCGATCGACTTCGGGTCGATCTTCACCAGCTCGGCCAGCGGGTCCTGGAGGCGCCGGGCGATCGACACCGCGCCGCGCAACGACACGTCCAGTTCAGGAAGCTCCTGGGAGGCGAAGGCGGAAGCCGAGTAGACGGAGGCGCCGGCCTCCGAGACCATCACCTTGGTCAGCTGCAACTCGGGGTGCTTCGCGAGGAGTTCACCGGCGAGCTTGTCGGTCTCGCGGGAGGCGGTGCCGTTGCCGATGGCGACCAGCTCGACCGCGTGCTCCTTCGCGAGCCGCGCCAGCTTCGCCAGCGACTCGTCCCACCTGTTGGCCGGGACGTGCGGGTAGATCGTGTCGGTGGCCACGACCTTGCCGGTCGCGTCGACCACCGCCACCTTCACGCCGGTACGGAAGCCGGGGTCGAGGCCCAGCGTCGCCCGGGTGCCGGCCGGCGCGGCCAGCAGCAGATCGCGCAGGTTCGCCGCGAAGACCCGGACGGCCTCGTCCTCGGCGGCCGTCCGCAGCCGCAGCCGCAGGTCGATCCCGAGGTGCACCAGGATCCGGGTGCGCCAGGCCCAGCGGACCGTGTCCTGGAGCCACTTGTCGCCCGGACGCCCCCGGTCGGCGATGCCGAAGCGGCCCGCCACGATCGGCTCGTACGACGAAGGCCCGTCCGTGGCCTCCTCCGGCTCCAGGTCCAGGCTGAGCACGTCCTCCTTCTCGCCGCGCAGCATCGCCAGCACCCGGTGGGAGGGCAGCGCCGTGAACGGCTCGGCGAAGTCGAAGTAGTCGGCGAACTTCGCGCCGTCCTGCTCCTTGCCCTCGCGGACCTTCGCCGCGAGCCGGCCCCGGCCCCACATCCGCTCGCGCAGCTCGCCGATGAGGTCGGCGTCCTCCGAGAACTTCTCGGTGAGGATCGCCCGCGCGCCCTCCAGGGCCGCCGCGGGATCCGCCACGCCCTTGTCCGCGTCCACGAAGGCGGCCGCGGCGGCGGCCGGCTCGACCGACGGGTCGGCCAGCAGCCCCTCCGCGAGCGGCGCGAGACCGGCCTCCCGGGCGATCTGCGCCTTGGTCCGCCGCTTCGGCTTGAACGGCAGGTAGATGTCCTCCAGGCGCGCCTTGGTGTCGGCGGCCAGGATCCTGGCCTCCAGCTCCTCGGTGAGCTTGCCCTGCTCGCGCACGGAGTCGAGCACGGCGGTCCGCCGGTCCTCCAGCTCCCGCAGGTAGCGCAGCCGCTCCTCCAGGGTGCGCAGCTGCGCGTCGTCGAGCATCTCGGTCGCTTCCTTGCGGTAGCGCGCGATGAACGGCACGGTGGAGCCGCCGTCGAGCAGCTCGACGGCCGCCCTCACCTGTCGCTCGCGTACGCCGAGCTCCTCGGCGATCCTTGCTTCGATGGACGTCGTCACGGTGTCCCGACTCGCCTTCTCGTGCCTACTGCTTGCACCAGGCATTCTGCCGGGTCGGTCACCCGAACGCGGCAACCGACCCGCTTCCCCCGCGCGCCGGGGGCCGCCGGCTCCGGCTCAGCCCTTGCCGACGAGGTCGCCGGGGAAGGCACCCGCGCCGGCCGCGGCGATCAGGAAGCCGCGCCCCAGCTCGGTGAGCCGCTCCACGCCCGCCGCGCCGAGGTGCTGGTAGGGGGCGGCGTCCAGGCGGTCCGTCGTCTCCTCCAGCTCCTCGCGCAGCCGGCCGCCGGCCTCCGTCAGCTCGCCGTCGGCGTCGAGGAGCCCGCGCTCGCGCAGCCGGTCCCGGGCGGCCTCCCAGTCGGCGCGGCGCCAGCCCCGGGTGCCGAGGACCCAGCGCGGTGCCATGCCCTTGCCGGTGGCGGTGTGGGAGGCCAGCGCCTCGACCGGGTCGAGGCCGGCCGAGAGCAGGGCGGCCAGGTGGCCGTCGCCCCGGTGCTCGCGGAGCAGGGTCGCCGCGTGCCAGTAGGCGAGGTGCGGCTCCTCGGGCACCGGCAGGTCGGCGTTGGCGGAGTACAGCGGGCGGGCGTGCCGGGTGCACGCCTCGGCGGCCCGCAGGGCGAGTCCGGCCGCCTCGGCCATCTCGGGGGAGGCGACGGCCTCCTCGCCGAGCAGCCGGCGCAGGGTGGCGTCGGCGGTCCGCAGCCTCGCGTCGAGGACGGCGGCGGGGGAGGCGGTCTCCCAGACACCGGGCAGGTGCTGGGCGAGCAGCTCCGCCTTGTAGTTGTAGAAGGTCGCGGCGACCGTGCCGGCGCCGACGGCGCCGAGCGGGGCGCTGCGGGCGGCGAGCCGCATGGCGGCGGGGTCGGTGAGGCCGAGCGCGCCGAACTCCCGGTCCAGGTCGGGGGAGAAGTACAGCGTCGAGTGGAGCGGGTTCAGGGCGTTGTGGCAGCGGCGCCCGGCCCGCGGCGGCAGCGAAGTCGTCATGACACCAGAACCTAACCGACTGCTTGGTACGGAGGGAACGCCCCCCTGCCCCCGCACCGCGCGGGATGGCAGGAAAGGTGGGGTGAGCGTCCTTGCGGCCACACCCCGAGGGCCCGAAGGATGGAGCCATGACCCAGCGCCCCGTCCTCGTCGTCCTCTTCGACGACGTGCAGAGCCTCGACGTCACCGGCCCGGTGGAGGTCTTCCACGCCGCCGGCTGGGCCGCGGGCGCCGAGGAGGACCCGTACCCGATCCGGACCGCCTCCCTCGACGGCGGACCGGTGCGCACCAGCAGCGGCCTGCGGATCCTTCCCGACAGCAGCCTCGCGGAGGCCGTCGCCGACGGGCCCCCGCACACCCTCGTCGTCCCCGGCGGCGAGGGCACCCGGGGCACCGCCCCGGCTCTCGTCGACTGGCTCCGCGTCCACGGCCCCCGCGCCGGGCGGCTGGTCTCGGTCTGCACCGGGGCGCTCCGGCTCGCCGAGGCGGGGCTCCTCGACGGGCACCGGGCCACCACCCACTGGATGGCCTGCGAGCACCTGGCCCGCCGCCACCCGGAGGTCGACGTCGACCCTGAGCCGATCTTCGTCCGGGACGGCCGGATCGCCACCTCCGCCGGGGTCACCGCCGGCATCGACCTGGCCCTCGCCCTCGTCGAGGAGGACCTGGGCCGGGAGGCGGCGCTCACCATCGCCAGGCTCCTCGTGGTCTTCCTCCGCCGGCCCGGCAACCAGGCCCAGTTCAGCGCCCAGCTCGCCGCGCAGACCGCGCGCCGCGAACCGCTGCGCGACGTCCAGGCGTGGATCGCCGAGCACCCGGACGGGGACCTCTCGGTCGACCGGCTCGCCGCCCGCGCCCGGCTCTCGCCCCGCCACTTCGCCCGCGCCTTCCACGCCGAGACCGGGGTCACCCCGGGCCGCTACGTCGACCGGATCCGCCTCGAACACGCCCGCAGGCTCCTGGAGGAGACCACCGGCGGGGTCGAGGAGGTCTCCCGCGCCGCCGGCTACGGCACCCCCGAGGCGATGCGCCGCGCCTTCGTGAAGGCGCTCGGCACCTCCCCGGCCGACTACCGCCGCCGTTTCCACGCACCTCTCGTCGCACCCGGCACCACACCCGCCACCGGACCCGTCAGCTGAAAGGGATCACACCCATGCAGATCGCCGTCCTGCTCTTCGAGGGCTTCACCTCGCTCGACGCCGTCGGACCGTACGAGATCCTCGCCCACCTGCCCGGGGCGGAGACCGTCTTCGTCGCCAAGGAGACCGGCCCGGTCCGCAACGACCAGGGCAGCCTCGCCCTCTCCGCCGACAAGACCCTCGCCGACGTCCCGCACCCGGACATCGTCCTCGTCCCCGGCGGCCCGGAGACCCGGCAGGCCGCTCACGACCCGGAGATCCAGCGGTGGCTCCGCACGGCCGACGCCACCAGCACCTGGACCACCTCGGTCTGCACCGGTTCGCTGCTCCTCGCCGCCGCCGGACTCCTGGACGGCCGCCGGGCCACCACCCACTGGCTGGCCTACGAGGAGCTGCGCGCGCTGGGCGTCGAGCCCACCGGCGAGCGGGTCGTCTTCGACGGCAAGTACGTGACCGCCGCCGGCGTCTCCTCCGGCATCGACATGGCCCTGCACCTGTTCGGCCGGATCGCCGGCGACGAGGCGGCCATGACGGTCCAGCTGCTCACCGAGTACGACCCGCAGCCCCCGTACGACGCCGGCTCCCCGCTCAAGGCCCCCGCCGAGCTGGTGGCGCGCTGGCGCGGCGTGGCGACCGAGGAACTGCCCCAGGGCTGAGCCTCAGAGCCCGTAGGTGAAGCGGGGCGCACGGCGCTCCAGGAAGGCGGCGACACCCTCCGCGGTGTCGCCGCTGCCGTGCGCCTGCGCGGTCCAGTGGGCGTCCCGGTCGAGGCGCCCGTCGGCGAACTCCTTCGCCGCCGCCTGGGTCAGCAGCGAACGGGAGACGAGGATCCGGCAGAACTCCTCGACCCGCTTCGCCAGCCCCTCCGCCGGGTGCGCCTCGTCGACGAAACCGGTCCGCAGCGCCCGCTCGGTGTCGATCAGCTCGCCGGAGAACAACAGGTACTTGGCGGTGGCCGGGCCCACCAGGGCGGTGAGCCGGCGGGTGGAGGAGGACGGGTAGACGATGCCCAGCTTGGCCGGGGTGATCCCGAAGAGCGCACCATCCGCCGCGAACCGCAGGTCGCAGGCGCCGGCCAGCTGACTGCCGCCGCCGACGCAGTAGCCGCGGACGGCGGCCAGGGTCGGCTTGGGGAAGGCGGCGAGCGCCTCCTCGGCGCGGACCGCGAGCGCCTGCTGCTCGTCGCCCGGCTCGCGGAGCGTCGAGATGTCGGCGCCGGCGCAGAAGGTGTCGCCCGCGCCGGTCAGCACCAGCACCCGGACGGCGGGGTCGGCGGCGAGCCGGTCGAGGATGCCGGGCAGCGAGCGCCACATCGCGGCCGTCATCGCGTTGCGCTTGGCCGGGTTGGTGATGACGAGGGTCGCGACCCCGTCCGTGACGGTGTCGACGAGCCGGGGCTCCACGGTCTCCATGGGCCGGATGCTATCCACCGGTGCCGAACGTACGATCAGGAAGGGGTCGTCAGACAGCCGCGAGGAGTCACGATGGCCAGGAAGACCCGGGACGACGACCGCGATCCCGTGCGGGAGATGGCCCGTGAGGGGAAGCGGCTCGGGCGGAGCTTCGGCTGGCTCGCCGCGCTCGGCGTGATCCTCGTGATCTGCGGCGTCGTCGGTCTGGTCTACACCGGGTTCGCCACCCTGACGTCCATGTGGCTCTTCGGGTGGCTGCTGCTCGTCGGCGGCCTGGTGGGGCTCCTCCAGGCGTACCAGTCGAGGGGCACCAGCTCCTTCTGGCTGGTGGTGGTCGTGGCGGCGGTGAACCTCGCGGCCGGCTGCGTGGTGCTCCGTCACCCGGAGGGCACGGCCGAGGCGCTGACCATGTTCGCGGCCCTGCTCTTCCTCACCGGCGGTGTTTTCCGGCTGGTGGGCAGTCTCGTGGTGCGCGGTCCGCAGTTCGGCTGGACGCTGTTCCAGGGCGCCTTCGGGCTGCTGCTCGGTCTGCTGGTGCTCTTCGACTGGCCGGACAGCAGCCGGTACGTGATCGGTCTCTTCTTCTCGCTGGCGCTGCTCTTCGACGGCCTCGGGCTGGTCGCGATCGGGGTGGGCGGGCGGCGGATCGTCGGGTTGGTCACCCCGCAGCCCGAGCCGGAGCGGGAGCCGGAGCCCGGCCCCGGGGCGAAGCCGGAACCGGCCACGGAGCGGCCCCCGGTGCCCCCCACGGAAAACGCGCAGGATCAGTCGAACAACTGACGTCGGCATACGCCACCGATCAGAAGGTGGCCGATAGGTGTCGACTTCTGGTCAGTAGGTCGGGATACCCCTCGGAATTGCCAAGACTCCCAGTGTGGCGAGAATCGAGCACGAGGGTGGGAACCGGACCATGGATGCCCGCGGAGGTGTCCCCGCCCGGCCCCCGTCCTACGAAGGAGTCTGGCGCTTCACCGCTCCCGCGGTCGACGTCTCCGTCCCCCAGGCCCGGCACGCGGTACGCGACCTGCTGGCCCGCCAGGGAGTCCCGGTCCACGAGGACATCCGGCACGGGCTGCTGCTGATCGTCTCCGAGCTGGTGACCAACGCCGTGCGGCACGCGGCGCTGCTCTCCCCGGAGATAGCGGTCGAGGTTGCCATCGGGCCGGAGTGGGTGCGGGTGTCCGTCGAGGACAACCACCCCTACCGGCCCAAGGCCCTGGAGGCGGACTACGGCCAGACCGGCGGCCGGGGGCTGCTCCTGGTGAAGGAGATCGCCCTGGAGTCCGGCGGCGCCTGCGACGTCGAGCACACCGCGGGCGGCGGCAAGATCATCTGGGCGGCGCTGCCCCTGGCCCCGATGGCACCGGGGCCGGGGACGACCGACGGCCGGGTCACCAGCCCCCGGCAGGACCCGTCAGCTCCCTGATCGCCGGACGGGCCGCGTCGAGCACCGTCATGAACCAGGCGGAGAACGGCGCGGCCGCGTGCCGCTCGGCCAGCTCGGCCGGGGTGACGAAGGCGTACTCGCCGATCTCCTCCGGGTCCGGCTCCGGCGTGGCCTGCACCAGACCGACGAAGAGGTGGTTGTACTCCTGCTCCACCAGGCCCGAGGCCGGGTCCGGGTGGTTGTAGCGGACGGTGCCGGCCTCGCCCATCAGGGTGGGGGAGACGCCCAGCTCCTCGAAGGTGCGCCGGGCGGCCGCCGCGAAGGGGGCCTCGCCCGGGTAGGGGTGGCCGCAGCAGGTGTTCGACCAGACGCCGGGGGAGTGGTACTTGCCGAGGGCCCGGCGCTGGAGCAGCAGCCTGCCCTCCTCGTCGAAGAGGAAGACCGAGAAGGCGCGGTGCAGCTGCCCGGGGGCCTGGTGGGCGGCGAGCTTCTCCGCCGTACCGATGGTGTTCCCGGCCTCGTCGACCAGTTCCAGCATGATCGGCTCCGGGGTGGCGGACGGCTCCGTGCCGTTCGACGAGAGCTTCGACGCAAGCCCCGGCGCGATCGCGGCCGCGGTGCCCTGTGTGGTCGGCATACCCATCCTTCGCTTCGGTCCTCGGCCCGTAGGGGCCACCCCAGTCTGCCGCACAAAACCGGCTTGTCGGCACTTCGGCGGCCGGAGCCCGCCGCTCCCACCGCACCGGAGTACACCGGCGCGGGGGAGCGGCGGGCCCGTCGGACCAGGTCAGACCCCGAAAGCCGCCGGATAGGCGATCGTGCCCGACGGGACCGGAGCGGAACCGTCCAGGACGAGCGCCATCATCGCTTCGTCCGGAACCTCGAAACCTGGCTTGATTTCATACTCGGACGCCCGTACGAAACCGAACCGGGGGTAGTACTCCGGATGGCCCAGGACCAGCACCACCCGCTCGCCCGCGAGCCGCGCCGCGTCGAGCACCGCCCGGGTGACGGCCTGCCCGGCGCCGGTGCGCTGGTGCTCCGGCGCCACCGAGACCGGGGCGAGCGCCGCCGCCGGCGCCCCGCCCACCCGGCAGCGGGTGATCAGCGCGTGCGCGGCGACCGAACCGTCCGGGGCCTCGGCGACCACCGAGAGGCCCGGCAGCCAGGCGCCCGGGTCGGCGCGCAGGGCGTCGACCAGCTCCGCCTCGGCGGGCGACCCGAAGGCCGCCTCGGTCAGCTTCCGTACGGCCGCGTGGTCGGCCTCCCGCTCGGGGCGGGTGGGCCAGCGGGGATCGGCCGGACGGAGCACGAACCCCGCGTAGCCGTAGTCGCCGCCGTGCTCGCGGCGCATGGCGATCTCGGCGCGGGCGCCCGCCACCGCCCCGGCCATGCCGGGCACGGAGGTGTCGGCGGCGTCGGCGTGCGCCCCGAGCGGGACGTAGTACTCGTCCCAGTCGCCGTCGGGCTGGGTGAAGGCGGAGAGGACGTGGTAGCCGGCCCCGACCGCGACGGCGGCGAGCTCCGCCGTCGTGCGGAGCGGATAGTGCTCGTCCCAGAAGGCGCGGGCCTCCGGGGCGGGGGTGCCGGTCGTCCACACGCACTCGGTGAGGACCAGCGTCCCTCCCGGCGCGAGCAGCCGGCGCCACTCGGCGAGCGCCCGGTCGAAGCCGATCACGAAGACCGAGCTCTCGGCCCAGACGAGGTCGAAGGAGCCGTCGGGGAAGGGCAGCGCGCCCATGTCCCCCAGGACCGGCCGGACCGCGTCGGTGAGACCGCGCTCGGCGGCGGCCGCGCGCAGCTCGTCGAGGAACGGCTCGTGGGTGTCGACGGCGGTCACCTCGGCGCCGGCCTCGGCGGCCAGGAGCAGCGCGGAGGGGCCGGGGCCGCAGCCCAGGTCGAGGACGCGCGGACGCTCCGGCAGCCTCCCCGCGAGCGCGAGGAGACGACGGGTGGTGGCGTCGGAGCCCGGACCCTGCCGCGGAAGACCGTGGTGCAGGGCGAAGAAGGCGTCGCGGGACGCGGAAGTGTTCTGGATGTCGTTGTCGGACAACGTGGAAACCCTCGGTGTGAAAGGGTCCCGGCCGACGACGTGACGGACCGGTGGAAGAACCGGGATCAGGTCAGCCGGAGACCCGGGAGCTGAAGCTGGACCGGGTGCGGCCGCGGACAGCGGCCTCCATCGCGACGGTCATCAACCTCAGCTCCTCTCACGCACGTGTTCGTACGACGAGCCTAGCAGTCACAGGCAGAGCTTGGCCTCGTGCTCGGCGTGCCCGGCCGGCTCCAGCTGGAAGGTGCAGTGCTCCACGTCGAAGTGGTCGCCCAGGCAGCCCTGGAGCTGGTGGAGCATCTTCTCGTGGCCCCCCGCGTCCAGCACCGCCGCGTCCACCACCACGTGCGCGGAGAGGACGGGCATCCCGGAGGTGATGGTCCAGGCGTGCAGGTCGTGCACGTCCTCGACGCCCGGCAGGGCCAGGATGTGCGCCCGCACCTCCGCCATGTCGACGCCCTTGGGGGCGGCCTCCAGGAGTACGTCCAGCGTCTCCCGCAGCAGCTTCACCGTGCGCGGCACGATCATCAGGCCGATGACGAGGGAGGCGATCGGGTCGGCGTACTGCCAGCCGGTCGCCAGGATGATCGCGGCGGAGACGATCACCGTCACCGAGCCGAGCGCGTCGGCGAGCACCTCCAGATAGGCGCCCCGGACGTTCAGGCTCTCCTTCTGGCCCCGCATGAGCAGCGACAGCGAGATGACGTTGGCCACCAGACCGACCGTGGCGAAGGCGATGGCGAGCCCGCCCTTGGTCTCGGCCGGCTCCATGAACCGCTGGACCGCCTCGAAGAGCACGTACCCGCCGACGCCGAGCAGCAGCAGGCAGTTGGCGAGCGCGGCGAGGATCTCCGCCCGCGCGAAGCCGAAGGTGCGGTTCCCGGACGGCGGCCGGTTGGCGAAGTGGATCGCGAGCAGTGCCATCGCGAGACCGATCGCGTCGGTCGCCATGTGCGCCGCGTCGGCGATCAGCGCGAGCGAGTCGGCGACGAGGCCGCCGATGATCTCGACCACCATCACGGAGAGCGTGATCCCGAGCGCGATCCGCAACCGGTTGCGGTACGCGGCGCCCGCGGTGCCGGTCGGCGGCGTCCCCCCGTGGCTGTGTCCGTGGTCGTGTCCAGCCCCCATGACATGGCCTCCCAAGTCCTGTTCCGTCGGTGCCCCAAGTCGCCAGTGAACTACGGGTGGGGGGTATGTGCAACACGGTACTGAACACCGTTGTCATTGCTCTGACCTGCGACGATGTCATATCGGCCGCCATTCGTACGATCACCTGCCGGAATGCCGCGCGGGGCCCCTCCGGCAGCGGTTTGGAGGGCGGCCCGGTGATCCCCGATGATGATCACGCGGAGCCCGGCGCACCCCGGCGGCGAGGGGCGGACCGGGGGGAGTCCGGCGTGCGAAGCCTCGGTGAACTCACGCTCCGTCCATCCGATAGCCTCAGCCGACGTGCCGCCGCCCGGTGCAGGGGCGCACCGTCGTGCCCGGGGCCGTTCAGGACCCCGCCGGCCCACTGCCCGTTCCAAGGAGTGAGTTCGTCTGTCGACCGCCATCCTCACCGGCCCGCCGGCACCCGGATCCTCGCTCGACGGTGATCTGCGGTCGCTCGGCTTCGACGTCCGCAGGGCCACCGGTGCCGAGGAGGCCCGCACCCTCCTGGCCGCCGTCCCCGCGGGCGAGCGGGTCGCCCTCGTCGACTCCCGCTTCGTCGGGCACCCGCACGCCCTGCGCCTCGCGCTGACCGACCCCCGCTTTCCCGCCGCCGCCGTGCCCGGCGCGCTCTCCGCGCAGCCCGAGGCCCGCCCGGCGCTCGTCCGCGCGCTGACCGCGGCCCCCGCGCTCACCGCCCCGGCCGCCGCCGAGCCCGAGCGTGACCTCACCGAGACCGTCGCCGACGCCCTCGACGCCGGCGGCGTCGCCGTGCACCGGCCCGCGCTCGGCACCCTCGTCGCCACCGTCCCCGCCGACGCCGCGGCCCGCCACGAGGCCCGCGCCGCCGTCGACGCCGTCGACGACGAGGCCGTCCGCCTCCGCTCCGCCGTGAAGGCCCACGACGGCTTCTTCACCACCTTCTTCATCAGCCCCTACTCGCGGTACATCGCGCGCTGGTGCGCCCGCCGCGGCCTCACTCCCAACCAGGTCACCACCGCCTCGCTGCTCACCGCGCTGATCGCGGCCGGCTGCGCGGCCACCGGGGAGCGCGGCGGCTACATCGCCGCCGGCGTCCTGCTGCTGGTCTCCTTCGTCCTGGACTGCACCGACGGGCAGCTCGCCCGGTACGCGCTCAAGTACTCGACGATGGGCGCCTGGCTCGACGCCACCTTCGACCGGGCCAAGGAGTACGCCTTCTACGCAGGTCTCGCCCTCGGCGCGGCCCGCGGCGGCGACGACGTGTGGACGCTCGCGCTTGCCGCGATGATCCTCATGACCTGCCGGCACGTCGTGGACTTCGCGTTCAACGAGGCGAACACGCCCGACCAGGCGACCGCGGGCACGACGGCCAAGACCGGCCTCGCCCTCTCCAGCCGCCTCGACGGCGTGGGCTGGACCGTCTGGGCCCGCCGCATGATCATCCTGCCGATCGGCGAGCGCTGGGCGATGATCGCCGTCCTGACCGCCGTCACCTCCCCCCGGATCGTCTTCTGGGCGCTGATCATCGGCTGCGCCTTCGCCGCCTGCTACACCACCGCCGGCCGCGTCCTCCGCTCCCTCCGGAACCGGACCCCGCGCGGCGAGCGCGCCACCCACGCCCTCTACGAGCTCACCGACACCGGGCCGCTGGCCCGCGGCGTGGCCAGGATCCTCGGCGGCAGCGCCAAGGGCGCGGACCTCAGGGTCCCCCTCGGCGCCCTCGTCGTGGCCGGGCTGCTGTACGCGGCCTGGCGGTGGCCGTCCGACGACCGCCTGGTCGTGATCGCCGCCGTCGGCTACGTCGTCGTCTCCGGAGCGCTCGTCGCCGCCCCCCTCAAGGGCCGCTTCGACTGGCTCCTCCCGCCGCTCTTCCGCGCCGCCGAGTACGGCACGATCCTGCTGCTCGCCGCCCGGTCGGACGTCCCGCAGGCCGTGCCCGCCGCATTCGGCCTGGTCGCGGCGGTCGCCTACCATCACTACGACACGGTGTACCGCATTCGCGGTGGCACCGGCGCGCCGCCCGCCTGGCTGGTGCGGCTCACCGGCGGACACGAGGGGCGCACGCTCCTGGTGACCGTCCTCGCCGCACTCCTCGCGAGCCGCGGCGACGACTTCACCCTGGCGCTGACCGCCCTGGCGGGCGCGCTCGCCCTCGTGGTGCTCGTGGAGTCCATCCGCTTCTGGGTCTCCTCAGGAGCACCCGCCGTTCACGACGAAGGAGAAACAGCATGATCGGCCTCGTTCTGGCAGCCGGTGCCGGACGGCGACTGCGCCCCTACACCGACACCCTCCCGAAGGCCCTCGTGCCGGTCGACGGTGACACCACCATCCTCGACCTCACGCTGAAGAACTTCGCCGAGATCGGCCTCACCGAGGTCGCGATCGTCGTCGGCTACCGCAAGGAAGCGGTCTACGCGCGCAAGGAGGCCCTGGAGGCGCGGTACGGCCTCTCCCTCACCCTGATCGACAACGACAAGGCCGAGGAGTGGAACAACGCCTACTCCCTGTGGTGCGCGCGTGAGGTCATCAAGCGCGGTGTGATCCTCGCCAACGGCGACACCGTCCACCCGGTCTCCGTCGAGAAGACCCTGCTGGCCGCGCGCGGCAAGGGCCAGAAGATCATCCTCGCCCTCGACACGGTGAAGCGCCTCGCCGACGAGGAGATGAAGGTCGTCGCCGCCGAGGGCAAGGGCGTCCAGAAGATCACGAAGCTGATGGAGCCGGCCGACGCGACCGGCGAGTACATCGGCGTCACCCTCATCGAGGCCGAGGCCGCCGAGGAGCTGGCCGACGCCCTGAAGGCCACCTTCGAGCGCGACCCCGACCTCTACTACGAGGACGGCTACCAGGAGCTCGTCAACCGCGGCTTCACCGTCGACGTCGAGCCCATCGGCGAGGTCTCCTGGGTCGAGATCGACAACCACGACGACCTCGCGAAGGGCCGGGAGATCGCGTGCCGGTACTGACCCGACTGATCCCGTCGCCGGTCGTCGTCGACATCCGCAGGGGGGCGCTGGACGACCTGTCCGCGCTCCTCGCGGACCAGCGGATCTCCAGCAACGGCAAGATCGCCGTCGCCATCAGCGGCGGCTCCGGGCTCAAGCTCCGCGACCAGTTCGCGCCCGAGCTGCCCGGTGCCGACTGGTACACGGTCTCCGGCGGCACCATCGACGAGGCCGTGAAGCTCGCCGACGCCATGCGCGGCAAGCGGTACGACGCCGTGGTCGCCCTCGGCGGCGGCAAGATCATCGACGTGACGAAGTACGCGGCGGCCCGGGTCGGGCTGCCGCTGGTCGCCATAGCGACCAACCTCTCGCACGACGGCATCTGCTCGCCGATCTCCACCCTGGACAACGACAACGGGCGCGGCTCGTACGGCGTCCCGACCCCGATCGCGCTCGTCATCGACCTCGACGTGATCCGGGACGCCCCGATCCGCTTCATCCGCTCCGGCATCGGCGACGCCATCTCGAACATCTCCGCCCTCGCGGACTGGGAGCTGTCCCACCGCGAGACCGGCGAGAAGATCGACGGCCTGGCGGCCGCCATGGCCCGCAGCGCGGGCGAGGCGGTCCTGCGGCACCCCGGCGGCGTCGGCGACGACGACTTCCTGGTGACCCTCTCCGAGGGCCTGGTGATGTCCGGCATCGCCATGTCGATCAGTGGTGACAGCCGCCCCTCCTCGGGCGCCTGCCACGAGATCAGCCACGCCTTCGACCTGCTCTTCCCGACCCGCGCGGCCAGCCACGGCGAGCAGTGCGGCCTCGGCGCGGCCTTCGCGATGCACCTGCGCGGTGCCCGCGAGGAGTCCGGCGTCATCGTGGAGACCCTGCGCCGGCACGGCCTGCCCGTGCTGCCGGAGGAGATGGGCTTCACGGTCGACGAGTTCGTGCAGGCGGTGGAGTTCGCTCCGCAGACCCGGCCGGGCCGGTTCACCATCCTGGAACACCTCGACCTGTCCGCCGACGAGATCAGGGACGCGTACGCCGACTATGCCAAAGCCATCGGTAGCTGAGCTCCGCCCGGTCGTCCACCCCCCGGGTGTGAAGGACCGGCGGAGCGGTGAGCACTGGGGCGGCCGCCTGTACATGCGGGAGATCTCGCTGCGGATCACCCGGCAGCTGGCGAACACCCGGGTCACCCCGAACCAGCTGACGTACCTGATGACCCTGGCGGGCGTCCTCGCCGCCCCGGCCCTCCTGGTGCCGGGCGTGTGGGGCGCGGTGCTCGGCGTCGTCGCGGTGCAGCTGTACCTGCTGCTCGACTGCGTCGACGGCGAGCTGGCCCGCTGGAAGAAGCAGTACTCGCTGGCCGGCGTCTACCTGGACCGGGTCGGCGCCTACCTGTGCGACGCCGCGGTGCTGGTCGGCTTCGGCCTGCGCGCCGCCGACCTGTGGGGCGAGGGCCGGATCGACTGGCTGTGGGCCTTCCTCGGCACCCTGGCCGCGCTCGGCGCCATCCTGATCAAGGCCGAGACCGACCTGGTCGGCGTCGCCCGCCACCAGAACGGGATGCCCCCGGTCAAGGAGGCGGCCTCCGAGCCCCGCTCCTCCGGCATGGCACTGGCCCGCCGGGCCGCCGGCGCCCTCAAGTTCCACCGGCTGATCCTCGGGATCGAGGCGTCCTTCCTGATCCTGGTCCTGGCCGTCGCCGACCAGATGCGCGGAGACCTGTTCTTCTCCCGCCTCGGCGTCGCCGTGCTCGCCGGCATCGCCCTGCTCCAGACCGTCCTGCACCTCGTGTCGGTGCTGGCGTCCAGCAGACTGAAGTAGCGGCCCCCGGGCCCGCCGCCCGCCGGGAAGATCGCCCGGCGTCCCGGCGGGCCCCCGGATGGCGTACGGTGTGGCGGCGGACCCGGTGCCGGGGGCCGCCCACCGGTCAGCTGACATCGTGGCACCCCACGTGCCGCACACCGTGAACACGAAAGTTTCGACTGTGAGTGACATTCACCAGGGCGGGGCGGTCGCGACCAGCGCGCCTCCGGCCCCCGTCGACGCGGGCCTCACCCCGGGCGACCTCGCCGCGAAGTACGGCCTCGCGGTCAGCGGCGCCAGGCCCGGACTGTTCGAGTACGTCCGGCAGCTCTGGAGCCATCGCCACTTCATCATGGCCTTCTCCTCGGCCAAGCTCACCGCCCAGTACAGCCAGGCCAAGCTGGGCCAGGTCTGGCAGGTGGCGACGCCGCTGCTCAACGCCCTGATCTACTACCTGATCTTCGGGCTCATCCTGGGCGCCGGCAAGGGCATGGAGAAGGACGTCTACATCCCCTTCCTGGTCACGGGCATCTTCGTGTTCACCTTCACGCAGAGCTCCGTGATGGCCGGCGTACGGGCGATCTCCGGCAACCTCGGACTGGTGCGGGCCCTGCACTTCCCGCGCGCCAGCCTCCCCATCAGCTTCTCGATCCAGCAGCTCCAGCAGCTGCTCTTCTCGATGATCGTGCTCGTCGCGATCGTCATGGTCTCCGGCAGCTACCCGTCGGCGAGCTGGCTGCTCGTGATCCCGGCGCTCGTGCTCCAGTTCGTCTTCAACGTGGGCCTCGCCCTGATCATGGCCCGGGCCGGATCCAAGACGCCCGACCTCGCGCAGCTGATGCCCTTCGTCATGCGGACCTGGCTGTACGCCTCCGGCGTCATGTTCTCGATCCCGATCATGCTCGAGGGCAAGCCGCAGTGGATCGCGGACATCCTCATGTACAACCCGGCGGCGGTCTACATGGACCTGATCCGCTTCGCCCTCATCGACGGCTACGGCTCCGAGAACCTGCCCGACCACGTCTGGGCCACCGGCCTCGGCTGGGCGCTGCTCCTCGGGATCGGCGGCTTCGTCTACTTCTGGAAGGCCGAGGAGAGGTACGGCCGTGGCTGAGACCATCCCGGGCGCCAAGACGCCCACCGTCATCTGCGACGACGTCCACATCGTCTACCGCGTCCACACCGGCGGCGGAGGCAAGGGCAGCGCCACCGCGGCCCTCAGCCGCATCGTCGGCCGGGACAAGGCCGAGGTCACCCGGGGCGTCCGCAAGGTGCACGCCGTCCGCGGCGTCACCTTCACCGCCTACCGCGGCGAGGCCATCGGCCTCATCGGCACCAACGGCTCCGGCAAGTCGACCCTGCTGCGCGCCATCGCCGGCCTGCTGCCCACCGAGAGCGGCCGGGTCTACACCGACGGCCAGCCGTCGCTGCTCGGCGTCAACGCGGCCCTGATGAACGACCTGACCGGCGAGCGCAACGTCATCCTCGGCGGCCTCGCCATGGGCATGAGCCGCGAGGAGATCCACGCGCGGTATCAGGACATCGTCGACTTCTCCGGGATCAACGACAAGGGCGACTTCATCTCCCTGCCGATGCGGACCTACTCCTCCGGCATGGGCGCCCGGCTCCGCTTCGCCATCGCGGCCGCCAAGAACCACGACGTGCTCCTCATCGACGAGGCGCTCGCCACCGGCGACCGGAAGTTCCAGATCCGCTCCGAGGAGCGCATCCGCGAGCTGCGCAAGGAGGCCGGCACGGTCTTCCTGGTGAGCCACAGCAACAAGTCCATCCGGGACACCTGCGACCGGGTGCTCTGGCTGGAGAAGGGCCAGCTCCTGATGGACGGCCCGACCGACGAGGTGCTCAAGGCGTACGAGCGCGAGACCGCCCGCTGACGCCCGCGCCGCACCGCGCGCCGAACACCCCCCACCAGCCCCGGTGGGGGGTGTTCCGGTTTTCGCCGTAGGGACCCCGGAGCGGAATGTTCATGCGGTCAACATCGGGCAGGATGAGCCCATGGCAGGGATCTCGGGCGGAAAGAACTACCACCACGGCGACCTGCGCAACGCCCTGGTCTGCGCCGCCGTCGGCCTCGCCGCCGAGGGCGGCCCCGAGCGGGTCGTCCTGCGCGAGGCGGCCCGCCGCGTCGGCGTCTCGCCCACCGCCGCCTACCGCCACTTCGACGGACGCGGCGAGCTGCTCCGTACCGTCCGCGCCCATGCCCGGGCCCGCCTCGCCGAGGCCATGGAGCGGGCCGCCGCCCGCGAGCCCGGCGCCGACGACCCCGCCCTCGCCGCGGAGCGCCGGCTCGCCGCCCTCTGCCGCGGCTACGTCGGCTTCGCCGTCGAGCACCCCGGCCTCTACCGCGCGGCCTTCGGCACCGTCCGCCCCACCGCGGAGGAGCGCCCCGTGCTCCCGCCGGTCCCCCCGGAGCCCGAGGCCCGCGCCTTCACCCTGCTCCGCGAGGCCCTGGAAGCCCTCGACCGGACCGGCGGCCGCAGGTCCGCCGCCGGCGCCGCCGCCTGGTCGGCCGTGCACGGACTCTCGCTGCTGCTCCTCGAAGGCCCGCTGCGCCGGCTCTCCGCCCAGCGCCGCGCCGACGTGGTCGAGACCACCCTCGCCATGGTCGTCTCCGGAGCGCGCCCCCGCTGACCTGCCCCCCGAATGGCGACATCCCTCGTACAACGTAAGCTGTACCGGTCTGATCCACACCGCCCCACACGGCGCCCCCGGGACCTTCCGGAGGGCGCGTGCTCCGTGCGCGGCGGCGTGTCCGAAATGGGATGGATTGGATCGGCAGTGTAGAACGGGAGATATGACGGCCATGACGCAGAATCTCCAGCTTCACGTGGGTGTCGCCGTCCCCGTGCCGGGCGCCGCCCGGTGACGGCTTCCCGGTACGTGCGCGCCGACGACCCCTCGCGCACCACGCTCGGCAAGGCCGCGGACGAGAACTTCCCCGTGGCCCCCTTCTTCCTGCCCCGCGCCTGGCGCGAGGACCTCATGGCCGTCTACGGATACGCCCGCCTCGTCGACGACATCGGCGACGGCGACCTCGCCCCCGGCGGCGCCGACGCCCGCCTGCTGGGCCTCGGCCCCGAGGAGGCCGCCGACCGGCTCGTCCTCCTCGACGCCCTGGAGGAGGACCTGCGCCGGGTCTTCGACGGCACCCCCCGTCACCCCCTGCTGCGCGCCCTCCAGCCCACCGTCCGGCTCCGCGGCCTCACCCCGGGGCCCTTCCTCGGCCTGATCCGGGCCAACCGGCAGGACCAGCTCGTGCGCCGGTACGAGACGTACGACGACCTCCTCGCCTACTGCGAGCTCTCCGCCAACCCCGTCGGCCGGCTCGTCCTCGGCATCACCGGCACCGCAACCCCCGAGCGGATCCGCCGCTCCGACGAGATCTGCACCGCCCTCCAGATCGTCGAGCACCTCCAGGACGTCGCCGAGGACCTCGCCCGCGACCGGATCTACCTCCCCGCCGAGGACCTCAAGCGCTTCCACGTCACCGAGGACGACCTCGCCCGGCCCACCGCCGGCGCCGCCGTGCGCTCCCTCGTCGCCTTCCAGGCCGAACGCGCCCGCGCCCTGCTGCACGCCGGAACCCCGCTCGTCGGCAGCGTCCACGGCCGCCTCCGCCTGCTCCTGACCGGCTTCACCGCCGGCGGACTCGCCGCGCTCGACGCCATCGCCGCCGCGGGCTTCGACGTCCTCGCCGGACCGCCGAAGCCCACCAAGCCGAGCCTGACGCGCCAGGCGGGAGCGGTCCTGCTCCGGGCGCGCCGAGAGGGGGGATCGTGACCGTGGAGGAAACGGCCCGGCCGTCCGCGCCGGTGCAGGCCGCGTACAGCTACTGCGAGGCCGTCACCGGACAGCAGGCCCGCAACTTCGCCTACGGCATCCGGCTCCTGCCCGCCGACAAGCGGCAGGCCATGTCGGCGCTGTACGCCTTCTCCCGGCGCGTCGACGACATCGGCGACGGCACCCTCGCCCCCGAGGTCAAGCGGGAGCGCCTGGAGGCCACCAGGACCCTGCTCGACCGGGTCCGCAAGGACGACGTCGACGAGGACGACACCGACCCCGTCGCCGTCGCCCTCGCCGACTCCGCCCGCCGCTTCCCGATCCCCCTCGAAGGGCTCGACGAACTCATCGACGGCGTCCTCATGGACGTCCGCGGCGCCACCTACCGCACCTGGGACGACCTCGCGGTCTACTGCCGGTGCGTCGCCGGCGCCATCGGCCGGCTCTCCCTCGGCGTCTTCGGCACCCAGCCGGGCGCCGCCGAGGCCCACCGGGCCGCCGCGTACGCCGACACCCTCGGCCTCGCGCTCCAGCTCACCAACATCCTCCGGGACGTCCGCGAGGACGCCGGCAACGGCCGCACCTACCTGCCCGCCGACGACCTCGCCCGCTTCGGCTGCGAGGACGGCTTCGCCTCCCCCGTCCCGCCCTCCGGCGCCGACTTCGCGGGGCTCGTCCACTTCGAGGTCCGCCGCGCCCGCGCCCTCTTCGCCGAGGGGTACCGGCTGCTGCCGATGCTCGACCGGCGCAGCGGCGCCTGCGTCGCCGCCATGGCCGGCATCTACCGCCGGCTCCTCGACCGCATCGAGCGCGACCCCGCCGCCGTGCTCCGCGGCCGGGTCTCGCTGCCGGGGCCCGAGAAGGCGTACGTCGCCGTCCGCGGCCTCTCCGGTCTCGACGCCCGCCACATCGCCCGCTCCACCGTCAGGAGGCGCACCTGATGGCCGCCCCCCACGGCACGCCCGACACCCCGGTCCCGACGGCCGTCGTCGTCGGCGGCGGGCTCGCCGGCATCACCGCGGCGCTCCAGCTCGCCGACGCCGGCGTCGGCGTCACGCTCCTCGAAGGACGGCCCCGCCTCGGCGGCCTCGCCTTCTCCTTCCGCCGCGGCGACCTCACCGTCGACAACGGCCAGCACGTCTACCTGCGCTGCTGCACCGCCTACCGCTGGTTCCTCGACCGCGTCGACGGCGCCCGCCTCGCCCCGCTCCAGGACCGGCTCGACGTGCCCGTCCTCGACGTCGCCCACCCCCGCGGCCCCCGCCTCGGCCGGATCCGCCGCGACCCGCTGCCGGTCCCCTTCCACCTGGCCCGCAGCCTCGCCACGTACCCCCACCTCTCCCTCGCCGAGCGGGCCTCCGTCGGCCGCGCCGCCTTCGCGCTGAAGAAGCTCGACCCCGCGGACCCGGCCCTCGACGGCGTCGACTTCGCCACCTGGCTCGGCCGGCACGGCCAGTCCCCCCGGGCCATCGAGGCGCTGTGGGACCTGGTCGGCATCCCCACCCTCAATGCCCCCGCCCCGGACGCCTCCATGGGGCTCGCCGCGATGGTCTTCAAGACCGGGCTGCTCACCGACCCCGGCGCCGCCGACATCGGCTGGGCCCACGTGCCGCTCGGCCACCTCCACGACACCCTCGCCGGCAAGACCCTCGACGGGCTCGGCGTCCGGACGCTGCTGCGCACCAAGGCCGAGCGGATCTCCCGCACCGACGACGGACGGTGGTCCGTCGAGGTGCCCGGCGAGACCCTGCGCGCCGACGCCGTCGTCCTCTCCGTGCCGCAGACCGAGACCCACGCCCTGCTCCCCGAGGGCGCGCTCGACGACGCCGACCGGCTCCTCGACATCGGCACCGCGCCCATCCTGGACCTGCACGTGGTCTACGACCGCAAGGTGCTGAAGCGGCCCTTCTTCACCGCCCTCGGCTCCCCGGTCCAGTGGGTCTTCGACCGCACCGAGTCCTCCGGGCTCACCGGCCCGGGCCAGTACCTGGCCGTCTCGCAGTCCGCCGCGCAGGACGAGATCGACGCACCCGTCGCCGCCCTCCGCGAGCGCTATCTGCCGGAGCTGGAGCGGCTGCTGCCCGCCACCCGCGGCGCCGTCGTCCGCGACTTCTTCGTCACCCGGGAACGGACCGCCACCTTCGCCCCCACACCGGGCGTCGGGCGCCTCCGCCCCGCTGCCCGCACCCGTGCGCCCGGCCTCTACCTGGCCGGCGCCTGGACCGCCACCGGCTGGCCCGCGACCATGGAAGGTGCCGTCCGAAGCGGCTTCAGCGCCGCGGGCGCGGCGCTCTCCGCCTTCGGCCGCCGCCACGACCATCCGCTGCAGGAGGCGGCATGAGTGTGATCACAGGAACTAGAGGAGAGACCGTGCCGACCGTGCCCCCGGGGACCCCGGCCGTCGACACCGCGGACGTGACCGCCCTGCTGGAGAGGGGGAGGGCCCTGTCCACCCCCGTCATGCGTGCGGCCGTCGGCCGGCTCGCCCCGCCCATGGACACCGTGGCCGCCTACCACTTCGGCTGGATCGACGCCCAGGGCAATCCCACCGACGCCGACAGCGGAAAGGCCGTGCGCCCCGCGCTCGCCCTGCTCTCCGCCGAGGCAGCCGGAGCCGCGCCCGAGGTCGGCGTCCCCGGCGCCGTCGCCGTCGAGCTCGTGCACAACTTCTCGCTGCTCCACGACGACCTGATGGACGGCGACGAGCAGCGCCGCCACCGCGACACGGTATGGAAGGTGTTCGGGCCCGCCCAGGCCATCCTGGTCGGCGACGCGCTCTCCGCCCTCGCCAACGAGATCCTCCTGGAGCTCGGCACCGTGGAGGCCGGCCGCGCCACCCGCCGGCTGACCACGGCCAACCGCAAGCTGATCGACGGCCAGGCCCAGGACATCTCCTACGAGCACCGCGAGCGGGTCACCGTCGAGGAGTGCCTGGAGATGGAGGGCAACAAGACCGGCGCCCTCCTCGCCTGCGCCGTCTCCATCGGCGCGGTCCTCGGCGGCGCCGACGACCGCACCGCCGACAAGCTGGAGGAGTACGGCTACCACCTCGGCCTCGCCTTCCAGGCCGTCGACGACCTCCTCGGCATCTGGGGCGACCCGGAGTCCACCGGCAAGCAGACCTGGAGCGACCTGCGGCAGCGGAAGAAGTCCCTGCCCGTCGTCGCCGCCCTCGCCGCCGGCGGGGAGGCTTCCGAGCGGCTCGGCCGGCTGCTCGCCGAGGACGCCAAGTCCCCCGCCTTCGACTCCTTCACCGAGGAGGACTTCGCCTACCGCGCCGCCCTCATCGAGGAGGCCGGCGGCCGTGAGTGGACCGCCGGGGAAGCCCGCCGCCAGCACGCGATCGCGCTGCGCGCCCTGCACGAGGTGGACATGCCCGCCCGGGTGCGCGACCAGCTGATCGCCCTCGCCGAATTCGTCGTCGTACGGAAGAAATGATCATCCACAGCCAGATATGAGTGCGCAGTCGCCGGCCGGTGCCACCCGGCACCGGCCGACGGCAGACCCGCAGGAGCAGAGGTAACCGACTGCCACGAAGGGGAAGCCATGACAGCGACGACCGACGGAAACGCCGGGGCCCTCGGCCCCCTCGCGCCCGCGGCCAGCACCACTCCACAGCACCGCACGACCCCCGCGGACGGCCTCGCCGCCGCCCCCCGGCTCCTGGAGGAGGCCGCCGCCCTCGCCACCCGCAGGGCCACCGACCACCTCCTCGCCCACCAGGCCCCCGACGGCTGGTGGAAGGGCGACCTGGAGACCAACGTCACCATGGACGCCGAGGACCTCCTGCTGCGCCAGTTCCTCGGCATCCTCGACCCCGCCACCACCGAGGCCGCCGCCCGGCACATCCGGAGCCGGCAGTACGAGGACGGCACCTGGCCCACCTTCCACGGCGGCCCGGGCGACCTCTCCGCCACCGTCGAGGCGTACGTCGCCCTCCGGCTGGCCGGTGACCGGCCCGAGGCCCCGCACATGGCCCGCGCCGCCTCCTGCGTCCGGGCCCGCGGCGGGATCGCCTCCGCCCGCGTCTTCACCCGGATCTGGCTGGCGCTCTTCGGCTGGTGGCGCTGGGAGGACCTGCCCGAACTGCCGCCCGAGCT
Source organism: Streptomyces sp. NPDC004435 (assembly GCF_042873895.1). NCBI lineage: Bacteria > Bacillati > Actinomycetota > Actinomycetes > Kitasatosporales > Streptomycetaceae > Streptomyces > Streptomyces sp. NPDC004435. The sequence goes on from NZ_JBIAMB010000013.1 coordinate 206,079, forward strand.
GGTCTTCCTGCCCTCGTGGTTCCCCCTGAACATCTACGACTTCGGCTGCTGGGCCCGGCAGACCATCGTGCCGCTCACCATCGTCTCCGCGAAGCGCCCGGTCCGCCCCGCGCCCTTCCCCCTCGACGAGCTGCACACCGACCCCGACCGCCCGGCGCCGCCGCGCCCGCTCGCCCCGCTCACCGGCTGGGACGGCATCTTCCAGCGCCTCGACAAGGCCCTGCACCTCTACCACCGCGTCGCCCTGCCGGGGCTGCGCAGGGCGGCGATGAACTCGGCCGCCCGGTGGATCGTCGAACGGCAGGAGAACGACGGCTGCTGGGGCGGCATCCAGCCGCCCGCCGTCTACTCGGTGATCGCCCTCCACCTGCTCGGCTACGACCTGGAGCACCCCGTCATGCGGGCGGGCCTGGAATCCCTGGACCGGTTCGCCGTCTGGCGCGAGGAGCCCGAGGGCCCGGTGCGGATGATCGAGGCGTGCCAGTCGCCCGTCTGGGACACCTGCCTCGCCACCATCGCCCTCGCCGACGCCGGTCTGCCCGCCGACCACCCGGCGCTCGTGAAGGCCGTGGACTGGATGCTCGGCGAGGAGATCACCAAGGCCGGCGACTGGGCGGTGCGCCGCCCCGGACTCCCGCCCGGCGGCTGGGCGTTCGAGTTCCACAACGACAACTACCCGGACATCGACGACACCGCCGAGGTGGTCCTCGCCCTGCGCCGGGTCCGCCACCCCGACCCCGCCCGGGTCGACGCCGCCGTCCGCCGCGCCACCCGCTGGACCGCGGGCATGCAGTCCGGCAACGGCGCCTGGGCCGCCTTCGACGCCGACAACACCAACGTCCTGCCGAACAAACTGCCCTTCTGCGACTTCGGCGAGGTCATCGACCCGCCCTCCGCCGACGTCACCGCCCACGTGGTGGAGATGCTGGCCCACGAGGGCCTGGCCGACGACCCCCGCACCCGCCGGGGCATCGACTGGCTGCTCGCCGAACAGGATCCCAACGGCGCCTGGTTCGGCCGCTGGGGCGTCAACTACGTGTACGGCACCGGCTCGGTGCTGCCCGCCCTCGCCGCCGCCGGGATCCCCGCCGGCCACCCGGCGGTCCGCCGGGCCGTCGCCTGGCTCGCCTCCGTGCAGAACCCGGACGGCGGCTGGGGCGAGGACCTGCGCTCGTACGACGACCGGTCCTGGATCGCCCGGGGCACCTCCACCGCCTCCCAGACCGCCTGGGCCCTGATCGCCCTCCTCGCCGCCGGGGAGCGCGACTCCGAGACCGTCCGCCGGGGCGTGGCGTTCCTGGCCGAGACCCAGCGGGAGGACGGCTCCTGGGACGAGCCCTACTTCACCGGTACCGGCTTCCCCTGGGACTTCTCCATCAACTACCACCTCTACCGGCAGGTCTTCCCGCTCACCGCGCTCGGCCGGTACCTGCACGGCGAGCCCACGCTCCACCGCGAGGAGACGTGATGGACCGCCGCCGCCCGGCGGGGGACGCCGGGGCCGCCCCGCCGCTGCTGATCGCCTGCGCCCTCGGCATCGAGCGCCTCGCCCTGCGGGGCGGCGACCGGGACGCGGCGCCGGGACCGGTCCGGGTGGTGCGCACCGGCATGGGACCCGCCCACGCGACCCGCGGGGTCTCCCGGGCGCTGGCCCGGGACGGCTGGGGCGGCGCCGCCGTCATCGCCTCCGGCTTCTGCGCCGGGCTCGCGCCCGGGATGCACCCCGGCGACCTGGTCGTCGCCGAGGAGACCCGCGGCCCCGGCGGCGCCACCGCCTGCGACGGCACCGACCTGCTCGTCAAGGCGCTGACCAGGGCGCTCCCCGGGCGGACCGTGCACACCGGACCGCTGACCGGCTCCGACCACGTGGTGCGGGGCCCCGAGCGGGCCGCGTTGGCCGCCGGCGGGGCGATCGCCGTCGACATGGAGTCCGCCGCCACCCTCCGTACCGCCCGGGCGGCCGGACCCCGGCCCGTTGCCGCCGTACGGGTGGTCGTGGACGCCCCCGAACACGAACTGGTCCGTATCGGCACGGTACGCGGGGGAATATCGGCCTTCCGCGTCCTTCGTGCCGTCCTTCCCGCTTTCTTCGAATGGCACCGTTCTCTGCTGCTCCCCAGGAGGTGAGCGAGTTATGGCCATGCCGCTCCGTCAGTCCGTCCGGGTCGGGACCTATCTCTTCGAACAGAAGCTCCGCAAGCGGGACAAGTTCCCCCTCATCGTCGAGCTGGAGCCGCTCTACGCCTGCAACCTCAAGTGCGAGGGCTGCGGCAAGATCCAGCACCCGGCCGGAGTCCTCAAGCAGCGCATGCCGGTCGCCCAGGCGGTCGGCGCCGTGCTGGAGTCCGGCGCCCCGATGGTCTCCATCGCCGGCGGCGAACCCCTGATGCACCCTCAGATCCACGAGATCGTGCGCCAGCTGGTCGCCCGCCGGAAGTACGTCTTCCTCTGCACCAACGCGATGCTGCTCCGCAAGAAGCTCGACGACTTCACGCCGTCCCCCTATTTCGCCTTCGCCGTCCACATCGACGGACTGCGCGAACGCCACGACGAATCGGTGGCGAAGGAGGGCGTGTTCGACGAGGCCGTGGCGGCGATCAAGGAGGCCAAGCGGCGCGGATTCCGGGTCACCACCAATTCGACCTTCTTCAACACGGACACCCCGCAGACGATCATCGAGGTGCTGAATTTCCTCAACGACGACCTCCAGGTCGACGAAATGATGATCTCGCCCGCCTATGCCTACGAGAAGGCGCCCGACCAGGAACACTTCCTCGGAGTCGAACAGACCAGGGAACTCTTCAAGAAGGCGTTCGCCGGCGGGAACCGGCGCCGCTGGCGCCTCAACCACTCGCCGCTCTTCCTCGATTTCCTCGAAGGAAAGGCGGACTTCCCCTGCACCGCCTGGGCGATCCCCAACTACTCCCTCTTCGGGTGGCAGCGCCCCTGCTATCTGATGAGCGACGGCTACGTCCCCACCTACCGCGAACTCGTCGAGGACACGGACTGGGACAAGTACGGCCGCGGCAAGGACCCGCGCTGCGCCAACTGCATGGCGCACTGCGGATACGAACCCACCGCCGTCCTCGCCACCATGGGCTCGCTCAAGGAGTCGCTGCGGGCGGTCCGCGAGACCGTCTCGGGGAGCTGAGGGGCCGGCCATGACCGAGGGCTTCGACCTGCGGGCGCTGCTCGCCGAGCGGGGCGGCGAGCGGTACGGGCTGCACGCCCGCCACCTCAACCCGCAGCTGCCGCGGATGCTGCACACCATCGGCTTCGACAAGGTCTACGAGCGGGCCGCCGGCGCCCATTTCTGGGACGCCGAGGGCAACGACCACCTCGACATGCTCGCCGGCTTCGGCGTCATGGGCCTCGGCCGGCACCACCCCGTCGTCCGCCGGGCCCTGCACGACGTCCTCGACGCGGACCTTCCCGACCTCACCCGCTTCGACTGCCCGCCGCTGCCCGGACTGCTCGCCGAGCGGCTGCTCGCCCACAGCCCCCACCTCGACCGGGTCTTCTTCGGCAACAGCGGCACCGAGGCCGTCGAGACCGCGCTGAAGTTCGCCCGGTACGCCACCGGCCGGCCGAGGGTGGTCTACTGCGACCACGCCTTCCACGGCCTGACCACCGGCGCCCTCTCCGTCAACGGCGAGGAGGGCTTCCGGGCCGGCTTCGACCCCCTGCTCCCGGACACCCCGATCGCCCTCGGCGACCTCGACGCGCTGGAGCGCGAACTCCGCAAGGGGGACGTGGCCGCCTTCGTGGTCGAGCCGATCCAGGGCAAGGGCGTCCAGGAGGCCCCGCCGGGCTTCCTCGCCGCCGCGCAGGAGCTGCTGCGCCGGCACGGGGCGCTGCTGATCGCCGACGAGGTGCAGACCGGCCTCGGCAGGACCGGCGACTTCTACGCGTACCAGCACGAGGAAGGCGTCGAGCCGGATCTGGTCTGCGTGGCGAAGGCGCTCTCCGGCGGGTACGTGCCGGTCGGCGCGACCCTCGGCAAGGAGTGGATCTTCAAGAAGGTCTACTCGTCCATGGACCGGGTGCTGGTCCACTCGGCCAGCTTCGGGGGCAACGCCCAGGCGATGGCGGCGGGGCTCGCCGTGCTCTCGGTGATGGAGTCCGAGGGGACGGTCGCACACGTGCGACGGGTCGGCGGGCTCCTGAAGGGGCGCCTGGAGGAGCTGGTGCCCCGGTACGAGCTGCTGCACGCGGTGCGCGGCCGGGGGCTGATGATCGGGATCGAGTTCGGCCGGCCGAGCTCGCTGGGGCTGCGCGGGCGGTGGGCGATGCTCCAGACGGCTCGCAAGGGGCTCTTCGCGCAGATGGTCGTGGTCCCGCTGCTCCAGCGGCACCGGATCCTCACCCAGGTCTCCGGGGACCATCTGGAGGTGATCAAGCTGATCCCGCCGCTGGTGATCGACGAGGCGGACGTGGACCGCTTCGTCACCGCGTTCACCGAGGTCATGGAGGACGCCCACGGCGGTGGCGGGCTGCTCTGGGACTTCGGGAAGACGCTGGTCAAGCAGGCGGTCGCCCAGCGCTGACGGTCGCGCCCGCGGGTTTTTGCCTCTGGGGCAAGAAATTTGCCTCAGAGGCACAAGCCTGGCGGAATGGACCCATGGACCACGTCCCCCGGGGCTCCGCCCCGGAAACCGCCGCCCCCGACATCCTGCCCGACGTCGCCCCGCAGCTGCGGGGTCTGCGCCGGCGCCGGGGGCTCACCCTGGAGGCGGCCGCCCAGCGGGCCGGGCTCTCCCCGGCGCACCTCTCGCGCCTGGAGACCGGGAACCGGCAGCCCTCGCTGCCGATGCTGCTGGCCCTCGCCCGTATCTACGGTACGACGGTCGCCGAGCTCCTCGGGGAGACCCCGCCCGAGCGCGACCCGGTGATCCGGGCCGGCCGCTCCGAGCCGGTCGAGGCCGACGGCTGGATCTACCGGCAGGCCGGTGGCGCCGGCCGGGCCATGCAGTGCCTGCGCGTCCACGTGCCCTACGCCACCCGGGCCGACATCGTGCGGGTCCACCCCGGTGAGGAGTGGCTGCACGTCCTCGAAGGGCAGGTGCGGCTCGCGCTCGGCGAGACCGTGCACCTGCTCGATCCGGGGGACAGCGCGCACTTCGACTCGCTCACCCCGCACCGGATCGGCGCGGCCGGCCGCGCCGGCGCGGAGGTCCTGTTCGTCCACACGCTCCTCCAGAGCCCCGCCGCCGAGCTGTGCCTGGGCGGCGGCGCCCCGCACCCCCGCTGAGCCCCGAAGGGTTGACCGACATGTCCGACAAGTCAGCGAATTCCGCCCCGGTCACCGGCGAAGAGCGCGGTGAGGGCAAGTTCCCCAAGGGGCTTGTGCTCCGCCTCTTCGCGTACCTGATCGCCGGTCACCTCTTCGCCGGCTTCCTCTACCTGCTCTTCATGCTCGGCGGGCAGAACCAGTAGCCGGATCCCGGGACGGCGGCTTCCTCACGCCTCCGTGAGGAACCGCTCCCGCAGCCGCTCGCGGGTCTCGGGCGCCAGCTTCAGGCCGTCCGCGAGGTAGGTGTCCACCGAGCCCCAGGTCGCGTCGATCGTCTCGAACGCGGCCCGCAGGTACTCCACCCGCGCGTCGAAGAGCGGGCTGAGCAGCTCCATCACCTCGGGCGCCATCGCGTCCCGGGCGGTGGAGCTGCGGCGCACCTTGTAGCGGCGGTGCGGGGCGTCCGACTTCACGTAGTCGGCCTCGATCGCCTCGCGCTCCACGCCCAGGGCGAGCAGGGTGATGGCGATCGAGAGCCCGGCGCGGTCCTTGCCGGCCGCGCAGTGCATCAGGGCCGGGACGGAGTCCTCGGCGAGGGAGTGCAGGACCCGGCTGTGCTCGGCGGTCCGCTCCACGATCATCCGGCGGTACGAGACCGTCATCCGCTCCGCGGCCTTGCCGTCGCCCAGCAGGCCCCGCAGCGTGTCGAGGTCGCCCTCGCGGACCATCCGCCAGAACTCCTTGCCGTCGGCCGGGTCGCTCAGGGGTATGTTCACGTTCCGTACGCCCGGGAGCTCGACGTCCGGCCCCTCCACCTTCGCGTCGGCCTCGTTGCGGAAGTCGAAGATCGTGTGCAGGCCGAGGCCGTCGAGGAAGGCCGCGTCGGACTCGGTGGCGTCGGCCAGGTGGCCGCTGCGGAAGAGGGCGCCGGGGCGGACGGCGCGCCCGTCCGTCGTCGGCAGGCCGCCCACGTCCCGGAAGTTGCGGACCTCCGCGAGCTCGGGCTCGCCGGGTTCGAGGGGCTGGACCTGCGGCAACTGCTGCGTCACGGATGCTCCTGGGGGTGAGGTGTTCACGGGACCGGACGAGATCGGTTCCCCCCGCAATCATCCAGGGGCGCGGGTCGCGGCGCACCCCCCTGGTCGGTAATGGGCGATCTGTCCGTATTGAAATGCCTTGGGGTAACGCGCCCTGGTTGAGGGGGAGATGGAATTCCGCGCGTGAGCAGCGTCATAAAGGTGACGGATCGTGGCCGACGGCCCGCGCCAATCACCCGCCCTGAAAAGGGAATCGAGGGACCGTCATCGACGGAGGGTGACCGGAATTCCGGGCCCGAAGATCGCCCCGGAATGCCCGTCGAATACGGCGGCTTGTTCGCGCCGACCCCGCTCGTCTAGCGTCGCCGTCAATCCGGTCGGACCGCCGAATCCTGCCACCGTCCGGAATTCGACCCCATCCCATCGCGTGGCAGGAGCGGGGGACCCAAGGAAGTACGCCGGTCCCGCGACGCAGGACGGCTCGGGGTGAAGCCGCGTGACACACGCGGCCGGACATCTCCAGTCCGAACCCGACAGCTCACCTCGCAGGCGCCGGAGAGGAATTCGCCATGCCCGCGAACGGTAAGCACCGCCGCCAGAAGTCCACCTTCCTCACCCGTGGCCTCGTGGCCGCCGGCACCGGCGGCGCCGTCGTCGCCCTGCCGCTGATCGGCGCCACCGGAGCCCACGCCGCCGAGCAGGCCGCCCCGGCCGCCGTCTCCGCCGGCGTCGTGAGCGCCGCCGCCCACGTCCAGGCCGCCCCTGCGGCCAAGGCTGCCGCCCCGAAGACGTACTCCGTCGTCGCCGGCGACTACCTGTCCAAGATCGCCGCCGAGCAGAACGTGGCCGGCGGCTGGCAGAAGCTCTACTCCGACAACCGCCAGGTCGTCGGCGAGAACCCCTCGCTCATCCTCCCGGGCATGAAGCTCACCCTCGGTGCCAAGAACACCGCCAAGGCCGCCGCCCCGAAGCCCGCCGCCGCCAAGGTCGCCCCGAAGGCCGCCGAGGCCGCCCCGAAGGCCGAGCGCAAGGCCGCCCCGAAGGCCGCCGCCGGCGAGCAGACCCGCGCCTCGCGCTCCGCCGAGCGCGCCGCCGCCCCGGCCGCCGCCGAGCCGGCCGCCTCCTCCGGCTGGGTCGCCCCGGTCTCCGGCGGCGTCTCCACCCCGTACCGCGCCTCCGGCTCCATGTGGTCCTCCGGCTACCACACCGGTGCCGACTTCATCGCCTCCTCCGGCACCACCGTCCGCGCCGTCGGCGCCGGCACGGTCGTCTCCGCCGGCTGGAGCGGCGCCTACGGCAACGAGGTCGTCATCCAGCACGCCGACGGCAACTACTCGCAGTACGCCCACCTCTCCTCCCTCTCCGTCTCCTCCGGCCAGTCGGTGAGCGGCGGCCAGCAGATCGGCCTCTCCGGCTCCACCGGCAACTCCACCGGCCCGCACCTGCACTTCGAGATCCGCACCTCGCCGAGCTACGGCGCGGACATCGACCCGCTGGCCTACCTGCGCCAGCACGGCGTGTCGATCTGACCCGTCCGGCTCCACGGCCACACGAAGGCCCGGCACCTCTCGGTGCCGGGCCTTCGCCCTATTCCGGCTTGGCAAATTCTTTATCGGTGGCATATATCACCCGCCGTCAACCCCTCCTTACGGTCGCGTAGGTCACATCCGAACCGGAAGGATGTGCTGCCGTGGCAGACGATTCGAGAGAAACAGACAAGAACGCGTTCGGGTCATTCGGGTCGTACGCGGCGATCGGTGACAGCTTCACGGAGGGCGTCGGCGACCCCGGACCCGACGGCGGCTACGTCGGCTGGGCCGACCGCTTCGCGGTGCTCCTCGCCGACCAGCTGCCGGACCACGAGGACTTCCGCTACGCCAACCTGGCCGTCCGCGGACGCCTCCTCGACCAGATCGTGGCCGAGCAGGTCCCCCGGGCGAAGGAGCTCGCCCCCGACCTGGTGACCTTCTGCGCGGGCGGCAACGACATCATCCGGCCCGGCACCGACCCCGACGACGTCGCGGAGCGCTTCGAGCGGGCCGTCCGGGACCTCACCTCCGCCGTCGGCACCGTGATGGTCACCACCGGCTTCGACACCCGTGACGTGCCCGTCCTCAAGCACCTGCGCGGCAAGATCGCCACGTACACGGCCCACGTCCGCGCCATCGCCGACCGCTACGACTGCCCGGTCCTCGACCTGTGGTCGCTCCGCTCCGTCCAGGACCGGCGCGCCTGGGACGACGACCGGCTGCACCTCTCGCCCGAGGGGCACACCAGGGTCGCGCTGCGCGCCGCCCAGGTCCTCGGCCTGCCGGTCCCGGCCGACCCCGACCAGGCGTGGCCCCCGCTGCCCGCCCGGGGCCCGCTGGAGGTCCGCCGGGACGACATCCACTGGGCGCGCGAGTACCTGGTGCCGTGGATCGGACGGCGGCTGCGCGGCGAGAGCTCCGGCGACCACGTCGAGGCCAAGCGCCCCGACCTCATGCCCCTGTAGCTCCCGGACGGCCGGCGGGGATCCGCTCCAGGACCCCGCCGGCGAACACGTCGTACAGCGGCAGCGTCTCCAGGTGGACGTAGCCGATGTGGCAGTCGCAGACGGCGAGGGGACAGGCGCGGGGCCGCAGCGCGGCACGGTACGAGCCGTCGTACAGGTTGCCCAGCTCGGCCCTGACGAAGTGGCAGCGCCGCACCGTCCCCGCGCCGTCCACCGACACCACCGACTCGCCGGTCCGGCAGGGCAGCCCCGCCGAGCGGTGCGGGTGCCGGCTGTAGCCGAAGAGCGGATCGATCTCCGTCCACGCCGCCGCCTCCGCGTCCGTGTACGTGTGCCCCTCCGCCGCGTTCACCCACAGGTAGACGTGCTCCGGCAGCGCCGCCCGCAGCCGCACCGCCTCCGCGCGGTGCTCGGGCAGGCCCACGACACCCACACTGAACCGGACGCCCCGGGCAGCCAGGTCGAGCGCCTTGCCGAGGAAGCGGTCGTACGGGGTCTGCCCCGGGTGGTACGTGCACCACAGGGCCAGCGAGCCGAGATCGGCCTCGTCGAGCCACGCGGTCCGGCAGCTCAGGTTGGTCTGGATCGCCACCCGCTCCACGTGCGGCAGCCGCGACAGCTCCACCAGCGCCCGCCGGTACCAGGAGCGGACCAGGCCCTCGCCCCACGGCGTGAACAGGATCCGCAGCCGGTCCCCGCTCTGCCCGGCGGCCCAGCCGGTGAAGCGCTCCAGCGCCGCCCGGTCCGCGCGCAGCGTCTCCGGGCTGTCCCGCCGCTTGGCGAACGGGCAGTACGGGCAGTCGTAGTCGCAGGAGGCCAGCGGCCCCCGGTACAGCAGCGTCAGGTCCACGTCCACCGCCTACTTCGGCTCGTACGCGGCCATCGCCGCCCGTACGCCGGGGGAGAAGAGCTCCGGGCCGAGCCCGTCCGAGTGCGCGAGCCCCTCCGCCGACAGCCGCAGCAGCCCGTCCGGCGCCGACCCGTCGAGCCAGCCGTACCCGGCGAACCGCTCCAGCTCCGGCCCGAAGTCCTCGTACGCCCCCGACCCGAACCGCTCCTCGTACCCGGCGAGCTCCATGCCCTCCGCCTGGAGCAGCGACTGGAGGAGGTGGCGGCGGCGCGCCTCCGCCCCGTCCACCCACCGGCCCACCTGGGCCCGCGAGAAGTCCCCGGTCTCCGTGTACGCGTCGATGATCGAGCGGATCTCCCGCATGTCCACCGCGTAGTCGAAGGAGTAGTGCAGCGCCGAGGTGTACGAGCGGGCGCCGCAGCCGAGGCCGATCATCCCGTCCGTCTGGCAGGCGTGGTCCTCCGGGCCCGACGGGCCCGCGTCCGCCCGCCGGAACATCCGCATCGACACCTGCTCGTAGCCCTGCCCGAGGAGGTGGTCGCGCCCCTGCCGGTAGAGCCGCAGCCGCCGCGCGTCCCACTCCTCGTCCGACTCCGCCGGGGCCGAGCGGCCGAGCCCGGTGAGCGGCCGCACGTACAGCGGGTACAGGTACAGCTCCTCGGGGCGCCAGGCGAGCGCCGCGTCCAGCGAGTACCGCCAGGACTCCGGGGTCTGCCCGTCGATGCCGTAGATGAGGTCGATGTTGAGCACCTGCACGCCGGCGTCCCGGATCCGGCCGAGCGCCGCCTCCACGTCGGCGCGCCGCTGCGGCCGGACCGCCGCCCGCGCCTCGGCGTCCACGAAGCTCTGCACCCCGATGCTGAGCCGGGTCGCGCCGCGCTCGGCGAGGACCGCGAGCCGGTCGGCGGTGGCGGTGGCCGGCGAGGTCTCCACCGAGAGTGGCACCGCACGCAGGTCCGCGCCCATGCGGTGCTCGGCGATGTCGCAGAGCCGCTCCAGCTCGGCGGCGGTCAGGAAGGTGGGGGTGCCGCCGCCGAACGCCGCCGTCGCGAACCGCACCTGCTCCGCGCCCTCCAGCGCCTCCCGCACGACCACGGCCTGCCGGTCGAGCGCGTCGAGGTAGCGGGTGGTCAGCTCGCCGGGCGCGCCGATCCGGGTGAAGAGGTTGCAGAAGCCGCAGCGGACCTCGCAGAAGGGGATGTGCGCGTAGAGCGAGAGCGCGTCCTTCGGCTCGCCCGCCCAGAGCGCGGCCAGCTCCGGCCGCTCGGGCAGCGGCCGGTACGCCGTCTTGTGCGGGTAGGCGTACACGTACGAGCGGTACGGGCGGGGGAGCGGGGTCCCGGTCACGCGGCGGCCCCCTCGTCCGGGCCGGCCAGCGTGAACTGCGCGTACGGCACCGTCCACACCACCTCGTGGCCGAGCCGGTGGCCCGTGAACCCGTCGTCGCCGTAGGCCGTGCCGTGGTCCGAGCAGACGATCGCGAAGCAGCGGCGGCGGCTGCTCATCGCCGCGAAGAGGCGCCCGATGTGCCGGTCGACGTACTCCAGCGCCGCCGCGTGGGTGGCCCGGGTGTCGCCGGCCTCGCGGCTCGCGCCCGGGGTGTGGAACCAGTTGGGCTGGTGCAGCGCGGACACGTTCACGAAGAGGAAGAGCCGGCGGTCCGCCGGGAGCGCCGCCACCACCTCCTCGGCCCGTGTCACCTGCGCCTCGAACGAGGTCGGTGAGGCCACCCCGAAGGACGGCTCCCAGTGGCTCTCCTGGAAGAACCCCGGCAGCACCGAGCCGAGCGGCGGCTGCCCGTTGAAGAAGCCGACCCCGCCCACGCACACCGTCCGGTAGCCGTCGGCGGCGAGCGCCGAGACCAGGTCGGGGGCGTCGTACACATAGGTGCCGTCCGCGGTGGTCTCGCTGCCCGCGAACCGGGCGGCGAAGAGCCTGGGGTGCGGTCCCGGCGCGGCCGGGGTCGGCAGGAACCCGGCGAAGATCGCCTGGTGGGAGGCGTAGGTGAAGCTGCCGGGGGCGTGCCGGGGCTCCCAGCGGCCGTCCGGGAGGTGGCGGGCCAGGTTCGGGATGCGGCCGGCGGCGGCCAGCTCGGCGGCCACGTCGTACCGGAGGGTGTCCAGAGTGACCAGGAGCAGGTCGTGGCTGCCGACGACCTGGTTCATGTCGGGATGGGCCACGGGCCGGGGCACGGGGTGGGGTCGGTTCGCGGCTGAGGGTCCGCAGGTGGGGTGGTGCTGGTTCGCGGCGGCGGGTTCGTTCGTGGGGTGGGGCTGGTCCACGGGCTCGGGTCGGCTCGTGGGGTGGGGCTGGTTCACGTGGTGCTCGTTCCTGTGGTGCCGGGTGTACGGGGCGCGGCGCCGCCCGGTGCGGAGAAGGCGCGCAGCAGGTCGGCGACCTGGGCGCCGTAGGTGTCCAGGCCCTCCGCCTCACCGCCCGGGAGGCCGGTGAGGCCGGGCAGCAGGTCCCCGAAGGCGTTCACCTCGCCGACCGCGAAGCGGCGCCAGCCGGCGCCGGGCAGCAGGTCCACGCCGACGCACCGGGTGCCGGGGAAGGCGGCCGCAGCCCGCTCGCACACCGCGAGGGCCTCCTCCCAGCGGCCGCCGGCGGCGGCGATCGCGGCCCGGGCCGCGGCCAGGTCGCCGCGCGCGCCACCGAGGTGCAGATTGGTCAGCGGGGAGCGGCTGGTGCGGACCACCGCGTGGGTGGCGCGCCCGCCGGTGACGACCACCCGCAGGTCGGCCGCCCGGCCGCCCTGCGTCGCCTTCGGCAGCCAGCGCTCCACGTGCAGCCCGTCCGGGGCGAGCGCGTCGACCAGCGCGCCGACCTCCCGCGCGCCCGTGTAGCGCCGCACCCGCAGCGAGTTGAACAGCCGTCCGGCCGCGTCCCGCTCGACCGAGGTCGCGGCCTGCACCCGGCCCCCGCCCGCCGTCTCCAGGGCGAGCACCCCGGAGGCGGAGGAGCCGTGGGCCGGCTTCACGAAGACCCGGCGCAGCCCGGAGCCTTCCATCAGCGCCACCAGATCGTCCCAGCCCCGCACCGGCGCCCCGCCGGGACCCGAGGTCGGCGAGGCGGGGACGGACACCCCGGCGGCGGAGAGCCGCCCGTGGGTGAGCCGCTTGTCGAAGAGGACCGCCGTCTCGGCGGGATCGTCCACCAGCACGGCACCGGCCCGCCCGGCCTCGGCGGCGAGCCCCGCGACGGCCGCGGTGAACCGCTCGTACCAGAGGCGTCCTCCCTCGACCCGGGCCGGGTCCTCGACGCCCCGCAGCAGCCGGTCCACCTCGGGCACCTCCCCGGGCGAGTCGACCCGGACGGTCTCGCCCGACGCGAGACGGGCCCCGCCGCGCAGCACGTCCAGCCAGCCGACGGCCCGCGCCCCGGGCAGCCCGGCGGCACGCAGCGCGTCCTGGAAGAACGCGACGCGCCGCCCCGCGGGGTCGCCGACGACGACGAGGCGCGGGCCGGCGGTCATTCGGCGACGGCGACGTAGCGCCAGACGTCCCCGTCGCCGTCGTCCTCCGGGGACTGCGCCTCGTCCAGGACGACCCGCACCCCGTGCGGGGCGAGCGCGGCGGTGATCCGCTCCCGCATGGCGTCCGAGAGGTAGTGGTACTCCAGGTCCAGCTCCCGCAGGTGCGTCAGCGGCTGCCCGTCCAGCAGGGCGGCCGCGCCCTCGTCGGTGAGCACTCCCATGCCGAGGCCGAGCCGGTCGAGGCGGGCCACGACCGGAGCGCTCGCCACGGCGGCCGCCACCCGGTCCTGGACGACGCTGTTGCACAGCCCGAGGCCGCGCAGCGCGGGGAACGCCTCGCCGGAGAGCAGCGGCGCCAGGTCATCGGGGGAGGAGTCGCCGCCGTACTCGTCCGTGCCGAGCCACAGTTCGAGGTTCTCCAGGGCGGGCAGGTCGCTGCCGGCGATGCCGCGCACCACCTCGGCGCCGAGCCCGCCGGTCTCCACGACCAGGGTCTCCAGGCCGGTGTGGCGCAGCGAGGGGAAGGCGAGGCCGGTGCCGCCGCGCACCCCAAGCTCCCGCAGCGCCGGATAGGCGGCGAGCAGCGGCGTGACGTCGGACTGGATGATCCAGGAGATCTCGCAGTCCTCGGAGTTCATGTCCCCGAGGAAGACCGCCTCCAGGGCGGTCAGCCGGTCGTTCGCCCCGAGGAGGGCGGTGACGGCGCCGGCCGAGGAGTTCTCGTACGCCTCCTCCCAGCCGCCGACCACGATCGCGCGCACCCGGCGGGTGTCCACGGTCTTCAGGAAGCGCTCGAAGCGGGCGCCCCACTTCTCGTCCCCGGGGTCGCAGTACGTCGGGGTCGACACCCGCCAGGCCACGGCCGCCGCGTCGGGCAGCTCCGTGCGCGCGTCGGCGTCCGGGAAGTCGAGGACGGGGAGGCCGTGGAACTCCTCCAGATGGGTCGCAAGGGACATGACGGTGCTCCAGACGCCGGACGGCTGTACGGACTGACGGCAAGAGTTCTACCAAGTCCCACCGACAGGGGAGGGTGCAGGGTGGCGGTTCCGACGCGTTGTCAGTGGCGGCCTCTAGCGTCGTTCTCGTGTTCGGGCGAGGGGCTCCGGACGGGAAAGGGGAGAGCCATGTACCGGCAGGGGGACGTGCTGATCGTGCCCGTCGACGAGCGGGCGGTGCCCGCCCGGGCGAAGGAGGCGCGGGGCGAGCCGAGGGACGGCAGGGGACGGCTCGTGCTCGCCTTCGGCGAGGTCACCGGACACGCCCACGCGGTGCCGGGTCCCGGCCGGCTGGTGCGGGAGCCGGGGCCGTACGGCCCCTTCCTGCTCGAACTGCCCGAGGGCGGCCGGCTGGTGCACGAGGAGCACGCCCCGATCGTCCTGCCCCGGGGCTGGTACCGGGTGGTGCGCCAGCGGGAGTACGTGCCGGGGGCGTACCGGATCGTGGCGGACTGAGCGGGACGGGCGGGGCCGGAGCGGCATGCGGGAAGAGGACATGGGGGACGACATGGCGGACGTGGCGGAGACGGGGGACGGGACGATGGACGACGCAGACGTGTACGAGAAGTGGCGGGGGGTCGCGGCCGCCACCGGGCCAGCCGACCGGACCGCCGTCGAGGCCGGCATCCGGCTGGCCTACGGAGCCGCCGGGCTCCCCGCGCCGGAGCGGGTGCTCTGGACCGACTCCCCGCTCGCCGGGGTCGAGCTGGTCGCCGGCCTCACCGACCGGGGCCGCCCGGTGCGCGAGGAGGTGCGCACCCTGCCGTGGGCGGAGGAGCGGCGCAGGCTGCACGACGCGCTGGGACCGGCCGGCTGGACGGCGCACTGGCAGACCACCGGCGCCCGGCTCTGGGACCCGACGCGGGCGCTCGCCGAGCGGGTCAGAGCGGGGATCCTGGACGTGCTCGGGGAGCGGGAGGAGCCGGGCGGCCTCACCGAGCGGGCCGCCCGCGAGCTCCTGTACGACGCGGTGCTGGGCCAGCACGACGCCGCGTGGCTCGCCGCCTTCGACGGACGGGGGAGCAGGCTCGCCGGGCTCGCGGCGGTCGCGGAGCAGGCCGGCTGGTGGTGGCCATACGAGAAGGTCGCCGTCGTCTGCGAGCGCCCCGTGGAACTCCACCGGGACGAGGCCGGCCGGCTCGACCGGGGCGACGGCCCCGCCCTCGCCCACCGGGACGGCTTCGCCCTCCACGCCTGGCGCGGGATGCCGGTCACCTCCGCTTTCCTGGCCGGGCTCACGGACCTCGCCCCGGAGCGGATCCGCGAGGAGGAGAACGCCGAACTGCGCCGCGTGATGCTGGAGTTCTACGGCTACGAGCGCTACCTGGACGACTCCGGCGCCCGCCCCGAGGGCCGGGACGAGGCGGGCGTGCTGTGGCGGATCGAACTGGACGACGACGAGGACGTCGTGATGGTCGAGGTGGTCAACTCCACGCCCGAGCCCGACGGCAGCCACCGCACCTACTGGCTCCGCGTGCCGCCCACCACCCGGACCGCCCGCGAGGGCGTGGCCTGGACCTTCGGCCTCGGCACGGAGGCGTACGAGCCGCTCGTCCAGACCTGAACCTTGGCGGGGCGGCGGTGGGGGCACTCTTGCGGGCGGGGCGCTGGGGCGGCCGGTAGGGGACTGGGGCGTCGGCGGGGGGCCCGGCACATCGGGGCGGGTGCGGTGCACGGGGGCAGGGGTTTCCGCTGCGAGGCTTGTCGCGCTGGGGCGGGGTTGCGGCGGCCGGTTCGGGCTCGGGGCGTCGGCGGGGGGCCCGGCACATCGGGGAGGGGGCCGTGCCCGCGTGGCGCGGGGCGTCCGTCGCCGGATCGGGCCGGGGTCCGGAGACGGCCCGGCCGGGACGGGCGCCCGGGGCGCTGGTACGGAGAGGTGAAGGGCGGCGGCCGTCAGGAGTGGCGCCCGGGAGGCGGCGGTTCCGGGTGCTGGGATGTGCCCGCCGGAGCCACCGGCACCCACCGTCGAAGGGACCGCCCGTGCCGCACCGCCCCGTGCCCGCCCGCCAGGACCGCCGCGTCCGCGCCGCCCGGCTGTTCGCCGCCACTGCGGGCGGCCTCGTCCTCGGAGCGCTCCTGCTGGGCACCGCCGCCCCCGCGCAGGCCGCGGCCCCGGAGCGGTCCGCCCCGCGCGCGGCCGTCCGGGCCGAGACCCCGGCGACGGTCACCGTCACCGGGAGCGGCAGCGCGACCGCCGCGCCCGACCTGGCGATCCTCTCGGTGGGAGTGGAGGCCGCGAAGGCGACGGCGAAGGAGGCGATGGCGGCCCAGACCACCGCGGCCGAGGCGCTGCTCGCGGTCCTCCGCAAGGAGGGCATCGAGGACCGGGACATCCGCACCGACAGCCTCTCCCTCGCTCCCGTCTACACCCAGGCGGCCGGCGGCCAGTCCAAGGTGAGCGGCTACCAGGCGAGCCAGGCATTCTCCGTCAAGGTCCGGCGGATCGACCGGGCGGGCCAGGTCATCGGGGCCGTCAACGACGCCACCGGGGACGCCGGCCGGGTGAACGGCGTCGTCTTCGACGTGGCCGACCCGAAGGAGCTGCGCGCCAAGGCCCGCGAGGCCGCCTACCGGGACGCGTACGAGAAGGCGTCCCAGCACGCCAGGCTCAGCGGCCACCGGCTCGGCCGACTGGTCTCGCTCAGCGAGGGCGAGTCGCTGCGGCCGGGCCACGGGGCGCTCCCGTCGATGCCGTCCGACGAGCCGAGCGTGCCGCTGGCCCCCGGCGAGATCGAGGAGCAGGTCACCGTCTCGGCCGTCTTCGAACTGCTCTGAGCCGCGCGCCGGGCCGTGCGTCCGGCGGTGGGCGTCGGGCCCTGCCCAGGTCCGCGCGCCGGGTCCGGACGTCCGGGGTTCGGTCCTCGGCCGCAGGCCGTTCCCCGGCCGGGGTTCAGGCCTCGGCCGGGGACAGGCCGAGTTCGCGGGCGAGGGCCGCGTCCGCCCACTGGAGCATCGCCGTCCGGGAGAGGCCGCCGGAGTAGACCGTCGTCTGGACGGCGAGGCCGTCCAGGTAGGCGGTGAGCCGCCAGGCGGCGCCGCTCGGATCGGGACAGGGGAACTCGCCGGCGGCGACCCCCTCCTCGATGACGGCGGTCAGCGCGTTCTTCCACTCCCGGTCGAGCGCGGCGGCGACCCGGCGCAGTTCCGGGTCGCGCAGCCCGGCCGCCCACGCCTCGATCCACAGCCGCCAGCCCTTCGCCTGCCCGGTGGGGGCGTACCAGCGGACGGCGGCGCGCAACCGCCGCTCCGCCGTCGAGCGGCGGCCCAGGATCCGGCGCAGCTGGGCCAGGTCGCTCTCCGCCGCATGCGCGAAGGCCGCCGCCACCAGCTGTTCCTTGGTCGAGAAGTGGTAGAGCACCAGCGCGTTGCTGACGCCGAGGGCGGTGGCCACGTCGGCGATCCGGACGGCGGTGGCACCGCGCGCCTCGATCTGCTCGACGGCGGCCCGCAGCAGCTCCTCGCGCCGCTCGGCCACGCTCAACCGCACTCTCGCCACGCTCAGCAGCCTACACAGCGCATGCCGGAGTCATGATCACCGCGACGTCCGGGACGGGCCGGTCAGTACCAGCCGTAGCGCTCCGCGATCACCGGAAGCCGCTCCGCCACCAGGGCGTGCGCCGCCGCGCGCGGGAGCACCCCGTCGGCCTCGGCCCGGTCGAGCACGGCACCGGTCAGGGCCCGCATCGCGACCCGTACCCGGGCGAACGCCTGGTCCGCGTCGGCCTCGACGTCACCGAAGAGCGTCCACCACCACCAGGCGTTGGTGCAGGAGTTGACGACCACGTCCGGCAGCACCGTCACCCCGCGCGCGGCGAGGGCGGCCTCCGCCTCCGGGAGCACCGGCATGTTCGCCGCCTCGGCGATCCAGCGGGCGCGGATCCGCTCCTGGTCCGCGACGCCGATCGCGTACGAGACGGCGGCCGGCACCAGCACCTCCGCGTCGACGGCGAGCCAGGCGTCGCCGGGCTCCTCCCGGTCACCGGGGCGCAGCGCCGCCCGGTCCACGCCTGCGTGCGCGTCCCGGGAGGTGATCAGCGCCTCCACGTCGAGCCCGTCCGGGTTCACCACCGTGCCGCGCACGTCGGCGACCGCCACCACCGTGAGACCGGCCCGGGAGAGGAAGCGGGCGGTGGCCGCGCCCATGGTGCCGAAGCCCTGCACGGAGACCCGGGTGCCCTCGTACGCCCGGCCGGCCCGGTCCAGGGCGACCAGCACCGACTCGGCGACGCCGAGCCCGCCGACCAGCGCGTCCAGGCCGATGCCGTCGACCTCGACGGCGAAGGCGTCGGCGAGCCGCTTCCGGGCCGCCGCCTCGTTCTCCAGGAGCGGGAAGACGGCCTGCACCGAGGAGTCGATCCCGGCCTCGGCCATCGCGCGGTCCACCGTCTCCTGGGTGAGCCCCAGGTCCTCCCCGGTGGTCCAGAGGCGCTCCACGTACGGCCGCATCGCCCGCAGGTAGCGGACCAGGACGCCGTACGCCTCGGGGGAGCGCGGATCGCAGTCGATGCCGCCCTTGGCGCCGCCCAGCGGTACATACCGGGCGGTCGGGTCGTAGTGCAGCGCCTCCTTCATGGTCATCCCGCGGGCGAGCCCGGCGACCTCCTCCGCGCCGCACCCCTCCCGCATCCGCAGCCCGCCGCTCGCGACGCCCCTGACCAGCCGGTCGACGACCAGGTATCCCCGGCGGCCGGTGACGTGGTCGGTCCAGGTGAGGGAGATCAGCGGGGCGGCGGTCATGGGGCTCCTCCGGGGCAGGTTACTGAACGCCTGTTCAGTATGACGGACGCGTCGGGACGCTCCACGGCCCGTCCGCCCATAATGGAACGACCACCGTCGACCAGGAGGTCCTGTGACCGGTACCGGCTCCGACCGTTCGCTGCGGGCCCGGCTGCGCGCCCTGCGGCCCGAGTCCTTCGGCGCCGAGCCCGCGGGGGAGCGGCTGGCTCGCATCCGCCGCTCGCCGCACTTCGCCGACGGCGTCTTCCAGAACCCCGAGCAGGCCCGCCGCGGCCCGTCCGGCTCCACCTCCGAGCTCGCGAAGATCTACTTCGAGAGGGAGTCGCGCGCCCGCCGGGCCCCCACCGGGGTGATCCCCGTCCACCCGACGACCGTCGCCGACCTCGCCCGCCCCGCCCCCACCGGCCTGCGGATCACCTGGCTGGGCCACTCCAGCGTGCTGGCCGAGATCGACGGCGTACGGATCCTCTTCGACCCCGTCTGGGGAGAGCGCTGCTCTCCCTTCTCCTTCGTGGGCCCCAAGCGGCTCCACCCGGCGCCCGCGCCGCTCGCGGCGCTCGGCCCGGTCGACGTCGTCGTGATCTCCCACGACCACTACGACCACCTCGACCTGCCGACGATCAAGGAGCTGGCCGGCTCGGACACCCTCTTCGCGGTCCCGCTCGGCGTCGGCGCCCACCTGGAGCGCTGGGGCGTCGCCCCCTCCCGGCTGCGCGAGCTGGACTGGCACGAGTCCACCGAGATCGGCGACCTCACCCTCACCGCCACCCCGGCCCGCCACTTCTGCGGCCGCGCGATCCGCAACCAGCAGCACACCCTCTGGGCCTCCTGGTCGGTCCGCGGCCCCCGTCACCGGATCTTCCACAGCGGCGACACCGGCTACTTCCAGGGCTTCAAGGACATCGGCGCGGCCCACGGCCCCTTCGACGTCACCATGATCCAGCTCGGCGCCTACTCCGATTTCTGGCCGGACATCCACATGACCCCCGCCGAGGGCGTCCGGGCCCACCTCGACCTCCAGGGCGGCCGCCCCGGCGGCGTCCTCCTCCCGATCCACTGGGCCACCTTCAACCTGGCCCCGCACGCCTGGGCGGAACCGGGCGAGTGGACGAAGGACGCGGCGGAGGAGGTCGGCCAGGCCGTGGCGTTCCCCCGCCCCGGCGAGCCGTTCGAGCCGGCGGGGAAGCTGCCCGCGGACGCCTGGTGGCGAGTGGTGTCCCAGCCGATCGCCACTCCGTGGCGGCGGCCGAAGCCGCCCCAGCCCCCCGCCGAGGCGTCCGAGCGCGATCTCGACCTGGCGGGTGAGCGGTGACGTGGGCTGAGGCCGAGCGGGGCGGGGGCGTGGCCTGCCCCTGACCGGGATGGATGCCGGTCCTCGCCGGGAGCGGGTGGGGACGGGCCGGTACGTCTCGTCGAAACACGGACGGGCGTGGTCCCGACTCCGTAGCATCGGCGCATGCCCACAGGACCCTCGCACGCCCGTGCCGTCAACAGCCTCGTCAACGGTGAAATCACCCAAGAGGTCTTCCCGTGCCGTTGCACGCAGGGAGAGGACCACCTTGAGGGTCCGGACTTCACGGACTTCGAGGAGCCTGAGCCCGAGAGCCCGACCGTCCCCTACGCCGAGGAGATCTGGCTCTCCAGTGGCATGGACGAGGACGACGACTTCCGCTGACCGGATCGGCAGCGGCGGCGGTCGGCGCGGCTGACTCACCCGCGACAAGATCCCCGCCGATGCGGGGATCTTCACATATCCGGCTGGGCCGCTTTCGGCCTGTTCGCCCCGCGCGGGGCCGGGACGGGCGGCGGGGGATCCGCGCGCCATGACGGGGCGGGGGCGGGACCCGGTGTCGGGGTGACCTCGGGAGGGTGCCACTGGCAGTACCACCCTCGCCAGTGGTGGCCGGGAGCAGGGGCTGGCTGGGGGCGCCCGCGCGGATCAGGGTTGGGTCATGACCAGCGTTGAAACCGCGCAGACCACGACCCCGCCCCCGGCGACCGCTCGGATGAGCGGCCGTCAGACGGCGGCCCTCGTCGTGCTGTTGGCGTCCCAGTTCATGATGGCCGCGGACTTCTCCGTACTGAACGTGGCTCTCCCCGAGGTCGGGGTCGCCCTGGGCTTCGAGACGGGAAGCCTGCAATGGATCACCACGATGTTCGCGCTCTGCGCCGCGGGCTGCACCCTCGTGTTCGGCCGGGTCGGTGACTTCGTGGGCCGCCGGCGGATCTTCACCGCCGGCATGGTCGTCCTGGCCGTCTCGTCGCTGCTCGGCGGCGTGGCCGGCACCGCTGAGACGCTGCTCGTGGCCCGTACCCTCCAGGGCCTGGCCACCGCTGCGGTCACGCCGGCGGCGCTCGCCCTGCTCACCACCGCCTTCACCGAGCCTTCGCTGCGCGCCCGCGCCCTGGGCCTCAACGGCATCATGATGAGCGGCGGATTCAGCGTCGGTGCCGTCCTCGGCGGTGTGCTCACCGACGCCCTCTCCTGGCGCTGGGCCTTCTTCATCAACATCCCGGTGGCCATTGCCGCGATCCTCGTCGTGCCCCTGGTCGTGTCGGAGAGCCGGGCCGAGCGGCGCGGCCGGATCGACGTGCCCGGCGCGGTCCTCATCACCCTCGGCATGTTCGCCGGAATCTACGGCGTCACCCGGGTCGGCGAGGAGGGCCTGGACGCCCTGGCCGGCGCAGCCCTGGCGGCCTCCGCCGTCCTGCTCGTCGGGTTCTGGGCGGTCGAGAGCCGTACCGCCGACGCCCTGGTCCCCGTGAGGATCCTCAAGAAGCCGGACATCGCCCTCGGCAATCTGGCGGCCCTCTTCATCTTCGGAGGGGAGACCGCGCTGATCTTCTTCACCGGTCTCCATGTGCAGAACGTCCTCGGCCTGTCCTCCATGACCGCCGGCCTCGTGCTCCTCGGTATCGGCGTCGGGCAGATCATCGCCGGTGTCGTGGGCCCCCGCATCCTGCAGAAGGTGTCGCCCCGGTCGCTGCTCGGGATCTCGCTCTTCCTCCAGGGCGCGTTCATGCTGTTCGGGGTGTGGGCCTCGGCCGACCCCTTCTGGCTCCTCCCGCTCATCGCCACCCAGTTCGTCAACGCCTTCTTCTCGATGCTCGCCGCCCTGTGCTTCATGGTCATCGCCACCTCCTCGGCCGACGCCGACTCGCAGGGCATGGCCACCGGCATGGCCACCCAGAGCCAGCAGGTCGGCATCGCCATCGGCATCCCGCTGGTCAGCGCCGTCTACGCGAGTGTCATCGGGCACGGTTCCGTGACGGCCGCCGAGGAACTCTCCGGCATCCGCACCGCGATCGGCGTGACCGGCTCGGCGCAGGTCGTGGTCGGCCTCGTGCTGTGGCTCGTGCTGCGCGCCCGGTCCCCCCGAACGACGACGACCGACTGATCCCCCGCGCGGCCGTCGTCGAGCGGCCGGTGAGCGGAGCCTCCGCTCACCGGCCGCTTCCTGCCCTGTCCCCGGTGCCGATCGCCCTGGCGCCGGGACTCTTCATAATGAGAGAGGTGGACCAGATCATGAACGCGGACCTCGGCAGTTACCTCCGGCAGATGCGGGAGCGCGTCCGGCCCGAGCAGGCGGGGCTGCGCCCGGGCCGCGGCGTGCGACGGGTGCCCGGCCTGCGCCGCGAGGAGGTGGCGACCCTCGCGGGGGTCAGCCAGACCTACTACACCAGGCTGGAGCAGTCGCACACCGCGCACGCTTCGCCCCAGGTGCTGCTGTCCATCGCCCGTGCGCTGGAACTCAACGGCGACGAGCAGGACTACCTCCTGAAGATCGGATCCCCGGAACAGCCGGGACGGAACAAGCCCCGGGACGGCCGACTCGCCGCCCCCACCAGGATGCTGCTGGAGTCCTTCGACTCCGTCGCCGCAGCGGTGCTGAACTACCGTTGCGACATCGTCGGCTGGAACCGCGTCTTCCACGCGCTGATCGCGCCTCACCTCGACTTCGGCCTCATCGACGACCCGGCCCGGCGCCCGAACATCATCAAGATGAACTTCCTGGACGAGCGCGTGCGGTCGCTGTACGCCGACTGGACCGCCGAGTCCGAGGCGAACGTCGCCTATCTGCGCTTCATCGCCGGGAGCCACCGCCACGACCCGGAACTGGCCGGCCTGATCGGTGAACTCACCATCAACAGCAGCGAGTTCGGATCACTGTGGTGCCGCCAGGACGTGGCCAACTGTGTGGAGGGCACGAAGCTCGTCGACCACCCGGTCGTGGGCGAGCTGGAGTTGATGTACCAGTCCGCACAACTTCCAGACGGCAACATTCTGAAGTTCTACCACGCCGAGCCCGACTCTCCGCACGAGGCGTCGCTGCGGCTCCTGAAGGTGGACCTGGAGTCCGCCGGCGGCTGAGGACGGCGTGAAGGGGCCCGGGCCGGATCTCTCCTGCCGGGCCCCTTCGCTTCGCGCCCAGCCCCGTAACGAGCTGCGCTTCGCCGTCGACGAGCGGGGTTCGCGACCATCCCGATGGCCTCGTACTCCCGCGTGCGGCATTTCTCCGAGATCTCGACCGGCCGCCGCGCCCTCCTGGAGCAGATCACGGCCCCATGGTGGTACTTCCTTCCGGCGGTCGCGCGCGAGGAGGTCCTCACCCGCCTGCGCGTCACCCCTCCGCGCCCCGAGCCGGTGAGGGACCCGAGCCGGTGAGGGACCTGGTGGGCCCCGGCCGTGCCTCCCGCGGCGCTCGGCTGACCGGAAGGGCCGGCGGCGCGACGCCGCGCCCCCGGCCTGGATTTGGGGCCTCCTTCCTTGGCCCGGCTCGTTGGGGGGCCTCCTCCCGCCGCCCGGGCCGCGGGACCCTCCTTCCGCGGCCTGGCCCCGTGGCGCTCCGTCGGCGAAGGGCTGGTGTCCGGAGAGTGAGACGGGCCTCTCGAATTCCGGAGGGCGTGGGACACTGACCGCATGCTGCGGCGGCTCATTATCAGCGCCCGCGTGCCGGCACCGGTGTGACCCGGAGGCGACCCCTCCCGGCCGACGCCACCGCCCGCACGCAGACCTCTCGTGTTCCACGAGGGGTCTTTTCGTTTTCCCGGAACCCCTGACACGACGGCCCACCCGGCCGGCAGACCTGGACAGGAACACCCCATGGCACACGACAGTTCGACCCTCCCCGGCACGTGCACGCTCGTCGTCTCCCTCCGGGACAGCCCCGGCGCCCTCCGCCGGATCGCCGCCACGCTCGGGAGCACGCCCGTCCTGGCGCTGGCCTACGTCGTCACGGGACCGGCGCGGGCACGCGCCGAGATCAGGGTTGAGCGGAGCCACGTGGCGCGCGCCCGGAAGAAGCTGAGCCGCATGGTGGACACCACGGACGTGTCGGAGCTCGCCGCCGTCCCGCCCGGCCGCCGGTCGTCGTAGCCCCATCAACCGATCGGTTGACCGCGGTTCGAGCGGGACGGCCGATACCGGGCGGGGCCCACCGGGGGCGATCGTGGGCACATGCCGATGATCGAAGTGCGGGAACTGCGCAAGGCGTACGGGGAGCGGAAGGCCGTCGACGGCGTCTCCTTCTCCGTGGACGAGGGAGAGATCTTCGGGATCCTCGGACCCAACGGCGCCGGAAAGACCACCACCGTCGAGTGCGTGGCCGGACTCCGGGCCGCCGACTCCGGCACGGTGCGGGTGGCGGGCCTCGACCCCGTCGCCGACCACGACCGGATCACCCGGCTGCTCGGGGTCCAGCTCCAGCAGAGCGAGCTCCAGGCCAAACTCACCGTCCGCGAGGCGCTGGAGCTCTACGCCTCCTTCTACGAGCGCCCCGCCGACTGGCGCGCCCTCGCCGCGCGGCTCGGGCTCGACGCCCATCTGGACGCCCGCTTCGGCAAGTTGTCCGGCGGCCAGAAGCAGCGGCTGTTCATCGCCCTGGCGCTCGTCGGCGCCCCCCGCGCCGTCGTCCTCGACGAACTCACCACGGGGCTCGACCCCCGGGCCCGCCGCGACACCTGGGCCCTCGTCGAGGACATCAGGGCGGGCGGCGTCACCGTCCTCCTCGTCACCCACGTCATGGAGGAGGCCCAGCGGCTCTGCGACCGGATCGCGGTGATCGACCGGGGCCGGGTCACGGCCCTCGACACCCCCGCCGGCCTCATCGGCCGCTCCGCGACCGCCCAAGTGATCTCCTTCGCCGCCGACAGCCCTCTGGATACCGCCGAACTCACCGCCCTGCCCGGCGCCGCCGACGTGACCTCCCGCGACGGCCGCACCGTCGTGACCGGCACCGACGCCACCGTCGACGCCTTCGTGTCGCTGCTCGCCCGCCGCGCGGTCACCGCACGCGGACTCCGCATCACCGACACCACCCTCGACGACGCCTACCTCGACCTCACCTCCTGAGGACCGGCCTCACCTCCGGAGCACCAACCGCCCTCCGCCGCCGCAGTCCCTCCGTCCCACGCCCGGCCGCCCGCCTCCCGACAGGAGCAGTCCCATGGCCAGCACCACCGCACCGGCCTCCGCCACCCGCGCGGTCCTCAGGACCGAGGCCCGCCTCTTCGCCCGCGAACCCGCCTCCCTGTTCTGGGTGATGGTCTCGCCGACCGTCCTCCTGGCGATCCTCGGGCTCGTCCCGTCCATGCGGGAGGCGTCCCCCGACCTCGGCGGCCGTCGCATGATCGACGTCTACGTCCCGGTCTCCGTCCTCTTCGCCCTGATCATGGCCGGCCTCCAGGCCATGCCCCCGGTCCTCGCCGGCTACCGCGAACGCGGCATCCTGCGCCGCATGTCCGCCACCCCGGTCCGCCCGGCCGCGCTGCTCACCGCCCAGCTCGTGCTGCACGCCGCCGCCGCGCTGGTCTCCGCACTGCTGGTGATCGCGGTCGGCCGGTCCGCCTTCGGCGTCGCCCTCCCGGAGAACCTCCCCGGCTACCTCGCCGCGCTGCTGCTGTCCGTCGCGGGCGCCCTGGCCCTCGGCGCTGCGGTCTGCGCGCTCTCCCGTACCCAGAAGATCGCCACCGCCGTCGGCACGGCCGTCTTCTTCCCGACCATGTTCACGGCGGGTGTCTGGGTGC
Organism: Streptomyces sp. NPDC004435; assembly: GCF_042873895.1. Classification (NCBI taxonomy): domain Bacteria; kingdom Bacillati; phylum Actinomycetota; class Actinomycetes; order Kitasatosporales; family Streptomycetaceae; genus Streptomyces; species Streptomyces sp. NPDC004435. Next base: position 231,926 of record NZ_JBIAMB010000013.1, read on the forward strand.
CCGTCCAGGCCATGCCGGATACGCTGCGCCGGATCGTGGAGTTCGCGCCGTACGGTGCGGCCTCGCGGGCCCTCGACGAGGCGGCGCGCGGCGGCTGGCCGAGCCTGCTCGCGGTCGGGGTGATGGCCTTCTGGGCGGTCGCGCTGACGGCGGTGGCGATCCGCCGCTTCCGCTGGGAGTGACGGAGCGGCGGCGCGGACGGCCCGGCGGCGCGGACGGGAACGGCGGCCGGACGGGTCGGCGGAGGGGGTACGGGCATGGCGGCGACGGTCGAGGAACGGTGGCTGCAGTTCTACCGCTGGGGGCCGTACGTCCTCCTGAGCGCGGCCACGGCGCTGGCCGCGGCCACCGCGAGCGAGGTGATGACCGGGACCGAGACGGGCGTCGCCGCCGTCCTCGTCGTCGCCGTCCTCGTCCTCCAGCTGTGCTGGCAGCGGTGGCCGAGGTCCGTACCGCCCCCCGGGAGCGGGGACGACCACGGCGCGGGCGTGCTCCTCCCGGGCATCCCGGGGCCCGCCTCCGTCGGCTACTTCGCGCTGCGCACGGCGCTCGCCTTCGTCCTCACCTGGCTCAACCCGTTCTTCGCCGTCTTCGCCTGCGTCGGCTACTTCGACGCCGTCCACCTGCTGCCGCCCCGTCCGGTCTTCGTCCGCTCGGGACTGCTCGTCGTCGCCCTCACCCTGGCCGGCTCCCAGGCAGGCGGGCTCCCGCCGACGTCCACGCTCCAATGGGTCGCGTTCATCGCGCTGTTCCTCCTCAACGCCGGCCTCGCCACCGGCCTGGCGCACCTCGGCGCCAAGGAGACCGAGAAGGCCGCCGAGCGCTCCGCGACCATCGCCCAGCTGGCCCGGACCAACGCCCGCCTGGAGCAGGCGCTCGCAGAGAACGCCACCCTCCAGGCCCAACTCGTCCTCCAGGCCCGGGAGGCGGGCGTCGCCGACGAACGGCGCCGGCTCGCCGCCGAGATCCACGACACCCTCGCCCAGGGACTGACCGGGATCATCGCCCAGCTCCAGGCCGCCGACACCGCCGGCCCCGGCCAGGCCCGCGTCCACCACGAGCGGGCCGCCGCCCTCGCCCGGCACAGCCTCGGCGAGGCCCGCCGCTCCGTGCAGAACCTCTCACCGGTCGCCCTGGAGCACGACACCCTGCCCGACGCGCTGGAGAAGACCGTCGCGGACTGGGCCGAACGCACCGGCATCACCGCCCGGTTCACGGCCACCGGCACCGCGCACCCCCTTCACGACGAGGTCGCCGCGACCCTGCTCAGCATCGCCCAGGAGGCGCTGGCCAACGCCGAACGCCACTCCGGCGCCGGCCGCGCCGGGGTCACCCTCTCGTACATGGGCGACGAGGTCGTCCTCGACATCCGCGACGACGGACGGGGCTTCGACCCGGCCGTCCCCTCCGCCCGCGGCTCCCACGGCGGCTTCGGCCTCGTCGGGATGCGGGCCCGCGCCGCCCGCCTCGCCGGGGAGGTCGAGGTCGAGTCGGCGGCTGGGGAGGGCACGGCGATCTCCGTTCGCGTACCGTTGGGCGCCCATGACTGAGATCACCCTGCTCCTCGTCGACGACCACCCCGTCGTCCGGGACGGCCTGCGCGGCATGTTCGACGCCGACCCCGGATTCCGCGTCCTCGGCGAGGCGTCCGGTGGCGTCGAGGCCGTCGAACTCGCCCTCCGGCTCGACCCGGACGTCGTCCTCATGGACCTGCGCATGCCGGCGGGCGGCGGTGTCGACGCCATCGCCGCCCTCGCCCGGCAGGGCGCCCGCGCCCGCGTCCTCGTGCTCACCACGTACGACACGGACACCGACACCCTCCCCGCCATCGAGGCCGGCGCGACCGGCTACCTCCTCAAGGACGCGCCCCGCGACGAGCTGTTCGCCGCCGTACGGGCCGCCGCCGAGGGCCGCACCGTCCTCTCCCCGGCCGTCGCCACCCGCCTCGTCAGCGCCGTGCGCCGGCCCGCCGAACCCGTCGACGACACCCTCTCGGCACGCGAGCGCGAGATCCTCGTCCTGGTCGCCCGGGGCACCTCCAACCGCGAGATCGCCGCCGAACTCTTCATCAGCGAGGCCACGGTGAAGACCCACCTCACCCACATGTACGCCAAGCTCGCCGTCAAGGACCGGGCGGCGGCCGTCGCCGCAGGCTACGACCGGGGGATCCTCGGCCGCGGCTGACCTGCCACCGCGAGAGAGACGTGGCATCGCTCACGCCCCCGAACCGCTCCCTCCGCCCACGGGGTGGGTATACCCCGTCACGAGCCGTCGCGGGACGGCGGGGGAGGGGGAGACCGTGGCGGAGATCGTGGGAGTGGGCGTCGTCGTCCTCGTCGTCTGGGCCGTCGTACGCGGCATCGGGCGCAGCGGCTCGGACAAGGGCGGCGACAGCGGCAGCGGCGGAGCCGGAGGCAGCAGTGGCAGCGGCAGCAGCTGCGGTGGCGGATGCGGCGGCGGTGGGGGCTGCGGAGGGTGCGGGTGCGGCTGAACCCGCGGAGCGTGCCGCCGCCGTCGCCTCAGCGCACCAGCTCCGCCGCCAGCAGGTCCATCAGCAGGCCGTCGTGCCAGGTGCCGTCCGCGCCCCGCTCGTAACGGCGCATCACCCCGACGGGGCGGAACCCGACCTTCTCGTAGCAGCGGATCGCCGCCGTGTTGTCGGCGGCCGGGTCGATGACCAGCCGGTGGAAGCCGTGATCGTCGACGAGGTGGCGGGCGAGGGTGCGGACGGCGTCCGTACCCAGTCCGCGCCCGTGCACCGACGGGTCGAGGAACAGGTCGATCCCGGCGTGCCGGTACTCCGGATCGTCCTCGGCGTACCACTGGATCATGCCGACGATCCGGCCGTCGTGCCGGATCGTCAGACAGCGTGTCCCGGGGTCCTCCAGATCGGAGGCGACCTCCCCGGCCAGGTCGTCCCCACCCCGCCAGCGGGCCCGCACCTCGGGCGTGGCCCGGACGGCGGCCAGGGCGGGGACGTCCTCCGGGACGGCGGGACGCAGGACGACGGCGGCACCGTGCAAGTCGCTCATGCCCCCAGCTTGCCCGACACCCGCCCGGTACGGATCTCCCACGGGCATGCGTCCCCCGCGCGTAGGGGGCCCCTGCGCGTAGGGGGCCCCTGCGCGTACGGGGCCCCTGCGCGTACGGGGCCCCTGAGGGTACGGGCCCCTGAGGGTACGGGCCCCTGCGGGTACGGGCCCCTGCGGGTACGGGCCCCTGCGGGTACGGGCCCCTGCGGGTACGGGCCCCTGCGGGTACGGGCCCCTGCGCGTACGGGTCTCCTACGGGTACGGAGTCCCCGCGGGTACGGGAGGTCCGCTGAGCCGCGCTCCGGTCCTCATCGGTACGTCGCGGGCGCCGGTACGTTTGTGCCGACCGTTACGGGAGACACGCGCCCTGTGTCCCGGCGCGCGGGGATCGCCCGAAATGCCCCCTGCGCCCCCGTCCCGACCGGAAGGCGCCCATGACCAGCGCAACCCTGTACACGGCCGGACCCGCGCTCGCCTCGGCGGGCTCGAACGCCCTGGGCTTCGGCCTCGCCATCGGGGTGATCGTCGTCGCCCTGCTGCTCGCCGCCTTCTGGTGGGGCGCCCGCCGCGCGGCGCGACGGCGCCGGCCCCTCGGCGACCCCACGGCCGCGCAGCCCGGTGCGCCCCGGGACGACTCCTGGTCCACGCCCGACGAGCGGCGGGAGGGCGGCGACGGCCGGGGCTGAGCGCGTCGCGCCTCAGCCGGCCGGCGCGACCGGAGGCGATCCGCCCTCGCCGCGCGGGGGCGGACCCATGACGATCCTCGGCAGCGCGGCCGGGTGCTCCCGGGAGAGCCAGCGGACCAGCTCCTCGCGGACGGCGCAGCGCACGGTCCACAGCTCGTCCGGATCCTTCGCCGTGACCAGCGCGCGGACCGTGATGCCGGTGGGCGAGGTGTCCGTGACGGCGAGGTCCCAGCCGCGCCCGTCCCACCCGGAGCACTCGTCGAGGAAGTCCCGCAGATGCGCCCGGAGCGCCGCCACCGGGGTGGCGTGGTCGCAGTGGAGGAAGACCGTGCCGGTCATCTCGGCGCCGCCGCGGGACCAGTTCTCGAAGGGGCGCGAGGTGAAGTACGAGACCGGCAGCGTCACGCGCCGCTCGTCCCAGGTGCGGACCGTGAGGAAGGTCAGGGTGATCTCCTCGACCAGTCCCCACTCGCCGTCGACGACGACCGTGTCGCCGATCCGGACCATGTCGCCGAAGGCGATCTGAAAGCCCGCGAAGAGATTGCCGAGCGTCGACTGCGCCGCCACGCCGGCCACGATGCCGATGATCCCGGCCGAGGCCAGCAGCGACGTGCCCAGCGCCCGGAACGACGGGAAGGTCACCAGGGCCACCGCGCACGCGATGACCCCGACGCCCACCGACACCACCCGGGTGATCAGCGTGACCTGCGTCCGCACCCGGCGCACCCGGGCCCGGTCCAGGGTGCGCCCGGCGTAGCGCGCGTACGAGGACTCCACCAGGGCGGTGGCGACCCGGACCGTCAGCCAGGCGCCGCTGCCGATCAGGCAGAGCACCCGGATACGGGCGACGAGCCCGGCGTGGTCCTGCGCTGGGGCCCACTCGGTGACGCGCACGGCCCAGCCGAGCAGGGCGGTGAACAGGACGACGAACAAAGGGGTGCGGCACCGGCGCAGCAGCCCCCACAGGGGCGTGCCGGGACGCCGCGCGTCGGCCCGGCGGGCCACCAGGTCCGCCGCGCGCACGACGGCGTACGCGGCCAGCGCGGAGCCGCACAGGGCGATCAACAGCCGTAGCGAGTTCTCCATGCCCTCCGCCTCACCACCGACGCCCGGGACAAACAATTCGGCGACGCGCGAAGCGGGTTGAGACGCGACGGCACACCGCCGGGGGGAGCGGCCCACCCGGGGGAGGAGGGCGCCGGCGCCCGGGAGGGGCTGGGCGGGAGAAGCGGGGCCCGGGGCGGATGCGGAACCGGACCCGGGACGGGTGAGCGGCCTGCCCCCGACCGGTGCGGCGACCGGACCCGGGGACGTAGCAGTGACCCACCCGGAGAGGAGGATGACGACGCCCCGGGAGGGGCTGGGTCCGGGACAGACGCGGGACCGGCCCCGGGGCGGACGAGCGGCCGGCCCCCGGACACGGCGGGCGACGGGACCCAGGGACGCGGAAGCGGCCCGGCGCCGAGGACGGTAAGCCGATCGGACACTCCGGACGCGGGCGCGGCCGAGAGCCCAGGGCGCGGCGGCGGATCCCGGAAGCGGCCGCGTGCCCAGGGCGGGGCGCCGCTCGGACCCCGGACGCGAAAGCGGCCGCCCGCGTTCGCCTCCGCAGGGACCATTTCGGCGCGCGCTCCTCCTCCCGGAGACGTACACGATCCGCTCCTCGCGCGGGATTCCTTCCCGGCGAGATCCACGAAAGGGTGCTGCGGACCGATCCCTCCGCACCCACGAGGAACTGACGCCCTGTGCGCACCCGAATAGCCTCCGTCGTGGCGATCACCGCCGCCGCGACGCTCCTGCCCGCCCTGACCCCCGCGGTCGCCGCCCCCGCACCCGCTCCCGCGCGGGCCACGGCGACCGCCGCCGCGGCCGCCTCCGCCGTCGGCGCCTTAACGCCGTACACCCGGCAGAAGCTCCGCTGGGCGCCCTGCGACCCGCAGGCGCCCGCCGAGCTCGAATGCGCCACCCTCAAGGTCCCCCTCGACTACGCCGCCCCGGCCGGCCGGAAGCTCGACCTCGCCATCTCCCGGGCGAAGGCCACCAGCCCCCGGGACCGGCGCGGAGTCCTCCTCCTGAACCCCGGCGGACCCGGCGGCCCGGGGCTCGACATGCCGCTGTGGATGGCGCCGCAGCTGCCCGACGCCGTGAAGCAGAAGTACGACCTCATCGGCTTCGACCCGCGCGGCGTCGGCCGCAGCTCACCGGTGAGCTGCGGCCTCACCGGCGACGAGCTGCACTGGCAACGCCCTTACAAGGCAGCCTCGTTCGACCGGGACGTGCGCTGGGCGCGGACCGTGGCCGAGAAGTGCCGGGCGCGGAACGGCGCCGTCCTGCCCCACCTCACCACCCGCAACACCGCCCGCGACATGGACGTCGTCCGTGCCGTGCTGGGCGAGCGGAAGATCTCGTACCTGGGCTACTCCTACGGCACCTACCTCGGCGCCGTCTACACCCAGCTGTTCCCGCAGCGCGCCGACCGCTTCGTGCTCGACAGCGCCGTCGACCCGGCGCGGATCTGGCGCGGCATGATCCAGGTCTGGGCGGAGGGCGCCGAGCCGGCGTTCACCCGCTGGGCCGGGTGGACCGCGAGCCGGGACGCCACCTACCGGCTCGGCGACACCCCCGGCGAGGTCCGCGCGGCCTTCTGGAAGCTGGTCGCGCACGCCGACCGCACCCCGATCGAACTCGACGGCCAGCGACTGACCGGCGACGACATCAGGGCCGGCGCCCGCGCCTACTTCTTCGACCCCCAGGCCGCCGCCGAACTGGTGGTCATGCTGAAGACCGCCGCCGAGGGCGGCACCCCGCCGGCCGCTCCGTCCCGGCGGACCGCGCCGGAGCGGCCCGTCCCGCCGTCGTTCGCGGCGGGTGCCGCGGTGAAGGCGGCGGCCGACGTCCCCGCCGACAACATGGACGCGAGCTTCTGGTCCGTCGTCTGCGCCGACACCCGCGCCTGGCCGCGCGATCCGGAGCGCTACCGCCGCGACGCGGTCCGCGACAAGGCGGCGTACCCCCTCTACGGCGACATCGCCTCCCACATCAAGCCGTGCGCGTTCTGGCCGGCCGGCGCCGAGCCGGCCACCCGCGTGGGCAACGCGTCCGGCGCGCTGATCCTCCAGAACGAGTGGGACTCCCAGACGCCGCTGGTCAGCGGACAGGGCCTGCGCCGCGTCATGAAGGGCGCCCGCATGGTCACGGTCCTCGGCGGCCAGGGGCACGGCGTGTACGGCTCCGGCTCCTGCGCCGACGCCACCGCCACCGCCTATCTGACGACGGGCCGGCTGCCCGCGTCCGACGTGAAGTGCAAGGCCACACCGCAGCAGGTCCGCAACGAGGTGCGGCTGCCGCTGCCTTCCCCGCAGGGCTTCTGACGGGTCGGGGCCTTCCCGTCACGGGAGGGCCCCGCACCACGGAACGAAGGATTTCCGGGCGTGTGTCCCGCGCCCGGGAACCTTTCGGCGCCTGTCACCCTCATGATCGGTAGGCACGGGGGCGCGGCCGCTTCACCGGCGCGTGCGCCCGCGCCCCGCGGGCACGGAGGGCGTGCGCCGCGCCGAACACCACGTGAGCAGCCGAGGATCCACCGTGCCCCTGACGTCCCACCGCCGTCTGACCAGCGGCGCCGCCGCCACCCTGATCGCCGCGCTCGCCGCCGGGCTCGCGCCCGCCGCGACCGCCGCGCCCCTCCCCGCCCCCGCCGCCCGGGCCGCCGCGACCCCGGCGACCCCCGCCCCCGACCTGGCCGGCGTCCGCGCCGCCCTGGACGCGGCCATGGCCGAGGGCGCCCCGGGCGCCATGGCCCGCTTCGCCGGTCCCGGCGGGGTCGAGAGCCTGACCGCCGGAGTCCGGGACCGCGTGTCGGGCGCGCCCATGGACATCCACGCCCGCTTCCGGATCGGCAGCGTCAGCAAGACCTTCTCGACCGTCGTCCTGCTCCAGCTGGTGGAGGAGGGACGGCTGGAGCTGGACCAGCCGGTCAACCGCTACCTGCCGGGTCTGCTCCCCGACGACCGGATCACGGTCCGCCACCTCCTGACCCACCGCAGCGGCCTGGCCGACTACACCAACGCGATGTTCGCCGACACCGTGCCGGGCTTCGAGGCCGTACGGAACCGGGTCTTCACCTACCAGGAGCTCGTCGACCTCTCGCTCGCCGAGCCGCGCACCACCGAACCCGGCGTCTCCTACCGCTACTCGAACGCCAACTTCGTCGTCGTCGGCATGCTCATCGAGAAGCTGACCGGCAAGCCGGTCGACCGCGCGTACGAGCGCCGCATCTTCAATCCGCTCAAGCTGCGCGACACCTCCTACGTCCACCCCGACACGCGCATCAAGGGCCTGCGGGTCCGCGGCTACCTGCACCCGGACGCGGCCGGCCAGCCGCTGGTGGACTCCACCGAGCAGACCGTCTCCTGGGCGCAGTCCGCCGGCGCCGTCATCTCGACCCCCGCCGACCTGAACACCTTCACCAGCGCGCTCATGCGGGGCCGGCTGCTCTCCCCGGCGATGCTGGAGGAGATGACGACGGTCACCCCGACCGACACGACGAACACCCGCTTCTACGGTCTCGGGCTGCGCCGCTACGACCTGACCTGCGGCACCCAGGTGTACGGCCACACCGGCACCGTGCAGGGCTACTACACGTACGCCTTCTCCACCCGCGACGGGCGGCGCAGCCTGTCGGCGGTCGCGAACACCTCCAACCGCGGCTCCGCCAACACGGCGCTCGGCGGCACGCTGGAGGCGGCCTTCTGCGGCCCGAAGCCGGCGCCGAAGGCGACCGCGCGCAGCGCGTCCGGAGCCGCGACCGCCGACACCGCGCCGCTGCCGGCCGAGCGCGACCTGCCCGAGCGCCACTGACCCCGAGGGGTTACGAGCCCGAGAGGTCCTGAGCCCTGGGGCCCCTGAGTGTCAGGGGCCCCGGGCTCTCCGGAACACGCAGTCCGGCGGCACCCCGAGGGGTCCGCTCTAGGAGGCCCCGCCGGTCGTACGGGGCAGGCTGCGGGGCCCCGCGCAGCGGGCGCCCGTCTCCTCCACCCGCCGGCGCAGCTCACGGTCGGCCGTGATCACCAGACACGGCCGGCCGTCGGCGTTCCGGGCGAGCGCGGCGATCAGGTCGTCGCCGCTGCCCTCCGCCTCCTCCACCCGGACGCCCGGCACGGACGCCACCCCGCGGGCCCGCCCCTCGACCACCAGCACGATCTCGTACGGCCCCGGCCACGGCCCGTCGGCGGGCCCGCCGTCCGCGGCGAGCCGGTCCCGCAGCCGCTCCGCGGCCCCGCGCCGGTCACGCCACCACCCGTCGGGAACGGATCCCACGACGTTGGCCCCGTCGACGACGAGCAGGGGACGGGGGGAGGGGGCTTCGGCGCTCATGGCACCAGCATGGCAGCCCCGCGGCGGATCCGGGGGAGCGGCTCTTACCGACGGTCACGAGGCCCGCGGGACCTCCCTCACCCTCCGGGGTGGAACGCGACGCTCCGGACGTGTACACGCTCCGTGACGAAGAGGGCGGCGAACGGCCTCCCCACGCCTTCCGCAAGGATTCCGGTCCGCTCCGGACCGAGGGCGTTTCCGCAGCGGAAGGGGACCAATCGGCGCCTCCGCCCTCTTTCGTACGGTTCCGCTCCCGGCAACTTCCGCGCCGGACTGGCGACTTTCGGCCAATCGATCTCGGCCGACCGTACCGGCCTCGATACCAGACTCCCCAGGTCTACGGGCAGGTTTGCCAACTGCGCACCCACGGTGAACGGTTGACGACTACCCTGTGTGTTCGGTGATCATCGGTAGGCTCATCGCACCTGCCAAGCTCACCGGCAGTCCGTCAGCAGCCCCGCACACCCCCCGACCCACGAGTACCCCCAAGTACCCCTCAGTACGCCGAATTCCGGGCACGTACCAAGGACACTCATGTCACAACTTCGCGCACCCGCCCCGCGGTCCGACCGCCGCGAGGGCGGGCGGCACGGCCGTTCGGGCGCCCGCACCACGACCACCGGCACCACTCCGGCCAGGCCCGCGACGGCCGCCCCCGCCGAAGTGCGCATACGCCCCCAGCTGCTGCGCACCTCCGTGCTCCCCGCCGTCGCCACCGCCCTCGCCGGCGCCGCCGCCGTCCTCTTCACCCTCCGCTCCACCGGCACCAGCCCGACGCCCGGCCTGTGGGCCGCGCTCGCCGGAGCCGCCGCCCTCGCCATCGCCTCCGTGACGGCCGCCGCGCTCGGCGCCGACCGCGTCGCCCGGGCCGTCCTCGCCCGCGTCGCCGGCGTCCGCCGCGACGCGACCCGGGACCAGGGCGAACTGCACGCGCTCATCGAGCAGTTGCGCCGAGGAGACGAGCCGGCGCCCCGGCCCGCCCTGCCCGACACCACCCGCGGCGACGAGTTCGACCGCCTCGGGGCCGAGCTGGCCCGCTCCCACGAGGCCGCCGTCTCCGCCGTCGTCCAGGCGTCCCGGCTCTCCAGCAGCGTCGGCAACGAGCAGAAGGTCGAGGTCTTCGTGAACCTCGCCCGCCGGCTCCAGTCCCTCGTCCACCGCGAGATCCAGCTCCTCGACGAACTGGAGAACGAGGTCGAGGACCCCGAGCTGCTCAAGGGCCTCTTCCACGTCGACCACCTCGCCACCCGCATCCGCCGCCACGCCGAGAACCTCGCCGTCCTCGGCGGCGCCATCTCCCGCCGCCAGTGGTCCAACCCGGTCACCATGACCGAGGTGCTCCGCTCCTCCATCGCCGAGGTCGAGCAGTACCCCCGGGTCAAGCTCGTCCCGCCGATCGACGGCACCCTCCGCGGCCACGCCGTCGCCGACGTCATCCACCTGCTCGCCGAACTGGTCGAGAACGCCACGGTGTTCTCCGCGCCCCACACCACCGTGCTGCTCCGCGCCCAGTACGTCACCGCCGGCCTCGCCATCGAGGTCGAGGACCGCGGCCTCGGCATGCCGGTCACCGAGCAGAACAAGATGAACGCCCTGCTCGCCGACCCCGACCAGGTCAACGTCGCCCATCTGCTCCAGGACGGCCGCATCGGCCTCTTCGTGGTCTCCGCGCTGGCCCGCCGCCACGGCATCGCCGTGCGCCTCCAGTCCAACATCTACGGCGGCATCCAGGCGGTCCTCGTCCTTCCGCAGGGCCTTCTCGGCGCCGACCCCGAGGGCCTCGCCCAGCACGAGCGGCACACCGCCGCGGTCACCGGCGGAGGCGGCACGCCGCTGCCGCCCCAGCAGCCGCAGAGCCGGCCGCAGCCCCAGCCCCAGCACGACCGGCCCCAGACGGACCGGCCGTCGTACCCCGGGACCGACGCCCCCTCGGCGCCGTTCCCGCCGGCCGCGGCGCCCGCCCCCGCGCCCGTGGAGGCCCCGGCTCCCGCCGCGTACCCCTACCAGGCCCCCGCGCCGGCCGCACCCCCCGCGCCCGCCGCCCCGGAGCGCCCCGCGCCCCTGCCGGAGGAGCCCGTCGGGCCGAACCCCTTCGTCCCCTCCGGCGCCGGAGCGCCCGCCGGGTACGCGGAGCACTCCGCCGCCCCCGCCGGCTTCGGCACCCCCGTCCCGCCGGCGCCCCCCGCGCCCCGGGCGGAGGCCCACGGCCGGCCGAACCTGCCCAAGCGGCGTGCCCAGGAGCACCTCGCCCCCCAGCTGCGCGACCAGCCGCAGACCCGCGCCGGCGAGGAGCACGCCCTGCACGACCCCGGCCTGATGGCCGCCTTCCAGCGTGGGATCGGCCTGGCCGAATCCCAGCCCACCCCCCAGGAGTCGCTGCGTCACGGCGACGCGCACAAGGAGTAGATACACGATGGCGAGCAATGTGCCGAACGGCCATTCCTCGGATCTCGACTGGCTGTTGAGCGGTCTGGTCCAGCGCGTCCCGTACACCCGGAGCGCGGTCCTCCTCTCCTCCGACGGCCTGGTGAAGTCCGTCCACGGGCTCGACCCCGACGCGGCCGACCACATGGCGGCCCTCGCCTCCGGGCTCTACTCGCTCGGCCGCAGCGCCGGCGTCCGCTTCGGCGACGGCGGCGAGGTCCGCCAGGTCGTCGTCGAACTCGACTCCACCCTGCTCTTCGTCTCCACGGCCGGGTCCGGCACCTGCCTGGCCGTGCTCGCGGGCCGCGAGGCCGACGCCGCCGTCCTCGGCTACGAGATGGCGATGCTGGTCAAGAGCGTCCGCCCCTACCTGGTGACGCCCGCCCGGCAGGCGGCCACCGCGGCGGGTGGCGCCGGTCAGTGAACGTGTCTCCTCCACAGGAAGGGCCCTGGCTCGACGACGCGGCCGGCCGGCTGATCCGCCCGTACACCGTCAGTGGCGGACGGACCAAGCCCACTGCCTCGCTCGACCTGCTCTCCCTGGTGATGGCGACCGGTTCCGGCCCGCAGGCCCACATGGGCCCCGAGCACAGCCTGGCTCTCGGACTGTGCGCCGGACCCACCTCGGTGGCCGAGATCGCGGCGCACTTAAAGCTCCCGGCCGTCGTCACCAAGGTCCTCCTCTCCGACCTCGTGGACTGCGGGGCCCTCACCGCGAGGGCCCCGCGCTTCCACGCCAATCCATCCGACCGTTCCTTGCTGGAGGCAGTGCTCGATGGCCTACGACAGCGGCTCTGAACGCCATGACGGTTTCGCGGCCGACCCCTTCCCCACCGCGCTGAAGATCCTGGTGGCGGGCGGCTTCGGCGTGGGCAAGACGACCTTCGTCGGCGCCGTCAGCGAGATCGAACCGCTCAGCACGGAGGAGCTGCTGACCTCGGTCAGCGCCGCCACCGACAGCCTGGAGGGCGTGGAGAAGAAGTCCACGACCACCGTGGCCATGGACTTCGGGCGGATCACCCTCGACGACCGCAACGTCCTCTACCTCTTCGGCACCCCGGGCCAGGAGCGGTTCTGGTTCATGTGGGACGAGCTGTCCGAAGGGGCGCTCGGCGCGGTCGTCCTCGCCGACACCCGCCGCCTCCAGCAGTGCTTCTCCGCCATCGACTTCTTCGAGCGGCGGGGCATCGCCTTCGTGGTCGCCGTCAACGAGTTCGACGGGGCCTTCCGCTACGAGCGGGACGAGATCCGCCAGGCCCTCGACCTCGACGAGCACGTGCCGATCGTGCTGTGCGACGCCCGGATCTCCAGCTCCGCCATCAGCACCCTCCTGACCCTCGTCCAGCACCTCCTCAACTCGACCCCGGCCCACGCGCCGAGCTTCGGAGCCACGCCATGACCTACGACCCGACGGGTCACCTCCTCCTGACCCCCATCGACAAGGAGGCCCCGGACCGGGTCCGGCGGTTGCGCGAGCTCGGCCTCGGGGAGCGGCCCGACCCGGCCTTCGACGAGTTCGCGCACCGGCTCGCCGAGGTCACCGGCGCCCCCTTCTCGATGGTCAACTTCATCGACGAGAACCGGCAGTTCTTCGCGGGGCTGCACACCCCGGGCGGCTCGCACTCGGGCTCCGACCTCGGCGCGGCCGGCGCGGGTGGCGTGGGCCGGTTCATGGCCCGGGACCACGGCTACTGCCCGCACGTCGTCGTCCGGCGCAAGGCGCTCGTCCTGGAGGACGTCTGCGACTACCCGCGCTTCGCCGGCAACCCAGTCGTCGACGAGATCGGCATCCGCTCCTACATGGGCGCGCCGCTGATCGACCGCACGGGCGTGGCGCTCGGCACCATCTGCGTGGTCGACACCGACGTCCGGCCGTGGGGCCGCTCCGGTCTGGAGACCATCAAGGCGATGGCGGCGGAGCTGGTGGAGCAGATCCACCGCCGTGAGGACTCGATGTACTGATCTTCTCCGAGCCCGGTCCGGTCCCGTCAGGTTCCGGGCGTGACGAGGGCCCGTACGGCAGCCGCCGTACGGGCCCTCACGCGTTCCGTCACGCGGAGGCGGGCTCCAGCTCCGGGGTGCGGACCAGCTCGGAGAGCCGCTCCGACCAGCTGCCCTTGCCCTGGCCGAGGGCGACCTCGCCCAGCCGGAGGAGCTGGACGTCGGAGGTGCCGGCCGGCGCGAAGATGTGGTGCGCGTCGCGGAGGTACCGCTCGATGGACCGGTCGGTGAAGAGGCCGGCGGCGGCGTGGATCTCCATGGCGTTGCGGCCCGAGTCGATGGCCGACTCGACGTTCACCAGCTTGGCGTTCATCAGCTCGGTGTCGCAGGAGAGGCCCTGGTCGAGCAGGTGCACCGCGTGGTACGCGGCGAGGCGGCCGGTCATCAGCCGGGACTGCATCTGGCCCAGCTTGAGCTTGACCGTGGGCAGTTCGGAGAGCGGCTTGCCGTAGCGGATGCGCTCGGTGGCGAAGCGGGTGGTCTCCTCCAGGATCGCCTGGTGGATGCCGAGGGAGACGGCGGTGAGGTTGGCCCGGCCGTACAGCACGCTGGAGGAGTACGCGACGGCGAGGCCGTCGCCCTCGTCGCCCAGCCGGTTGGAGGCCGGGACCCGGCAGTTCTCGAAGATCAGCTCGCCGAAGCTGAAGCCGTGCAGTCCCATCGCGGGCTGCTGCGGGCCGAGCCGGAAGCCCGGCCGGTCGGACTCGACGAGGAAGGCGGTGAGGCCCTTCGAGCCGGGCCCGGTCCTGACCACGACGCCGTGCAGGTCGCCGACGTGGCTGTTGCCGACGTACACCTTGCTGCCGTTCAGGATGTAGTCGTCGCCGTCCCGCACCGCGCTCGCCGACATGCCGAGGACATGACCGCCGGACTCCGGCTCGGTCACGGCGATCGTCGGCAGGCAGGCGCCCGAGGCCACCTTCGGCAGCCAGGTCTTGCGCTGGGCGTCCGAACCGAAGTGGACGATCTTGGCGGTGCCGAGCTGGGAGGCCTGGACCATGGCGCCCATGGCGCCGCTGACCCGGGAGAGCTCCTCGATGATGATCGTCTTCGCCAGGTGTCCGGCGCCCATGCCGCCGTACTCGGGGCTGATCGTCGCGCCCAGCCAGCCCTGCTCGGCGATGAGCCGGGACAGCTCGTGGTGGACCGTCCGGGATGCCTCCATCTCCGCTATCCGGGGTCTCACCTCGTGTTCCGCGAAGCCGCGGACCGTCTCCCGGAGCTGATGATGAAGCCGGCTGCTGAAGTAGCTGTCCATACGAGTCCCTCCCTGCGAATCGCCTGCCCGGCATGGTCCGGGCAGGTGGTGCATCGGCAGTGGTCCCGTCCCGAACAGGCCGACACTTCATGGTGTTGATCTTTCCGGGATGGATCAATATTGCCCCAGTTTTTGTCCGAAACCGATGCTGTTGACGATCACTTCGGACTGTGTTTCGTCTGATCCGGAGCCCGTGAGTCCGCGGGCCCGAAATCGTCCAGGGGTGACTTTCTGCCACGACCCCCCGGCCGGCCCTCACCTTCCGGCCACGGCCGCGTGACGCCGGTAAAGCGGTTCGTGACCACCAGGGGAAGTGCGGTATTGTTCTCTTGCACGCAGGGCCGGGGGAAACCCCAGGTCAGACGGGCATCGGGACGTGGCGCAGCTTGGTAGCGCACTTGACTGGGGGTCAAGGGGTCGCAGGTTCAAATCCTGTCGTCCCGACTCGAGAGAGTCGTGGTTCAAGGGGCCGTCTCAGAGCGATCTGAGATGGCCCCTTGATCGTTCTTGGGCACGGTGTGCCGGTGGTCGTGCCCCGCAGGCGGGGGGCCTCATGATCCGGATTCTGCTGGCGGAGGACATGCACCTGATCCGCGGGGCGCTGGTCGCCCTGCTGGGTCTGGAGCCCGACATGGAGGTCGTGGCCGAGGTGGCCCGCGGGGACGCGGTCGTCCCCGCCGCGGTCGCGCACCGGCCCGACGTCGCCGTCCTGGACGTCGAGATGCCCGGCGGGGACGGGCTGACCGCCGCCCGCGACCTGGCCGCCGTGCTGCCGGAGTGCCGGATCCTGATCCTCACCGCCCTGGGGCGCCCCGAGGTCCTGCGGTCGGCGCTCTCGGCCCGGGCGAACGGCTTCATGCTGAAGGACGCGCCGCCGGACCGGCTCGCGGACGCGGTGCGCGCGGTGGCGGCCGGCGAGCACGTCATCGACCCGAAGCTGGCCGCCGCGGCGCTCATGGCCGAGCGGAGTCCGCTGACCGCGCGGGAGACCGACGTCCTGCGCCTGGCCGCCGACGGCGGTGAGCTCGCCGAGATCGCCCGCCGACTGCACCTGTCGCAGGGCACGGTGCGCAACTATCTCGGCGCGGCCGTCACCAAGCTCGACGCCCGCAACCGGCTGGACGCGGTGCGGATCGCGCGCGAACAGGGCTGGCTGGTCTGACGGCCCGGGTCAGGACGTGGCCGCGGGGGCGGGGGACGGCTCCATGAGCAGCGTCAGGGCGTAGCGGCGCCCGTCGGGAGTCGGGCCGGCCTTCAGGCGCGCGCCGAGGAGGGCCGCCCGGTCGCGCAGGTTCCCGATGCCGTTGCCGCCGGGGGCGTCGGCGCCGGAGGGCGGTGGCGGGTCGGCCGGGTCGCCGGACGCGGCTTCGCTGGTCACCTTCAGGACGCCCGGTCCGAACGCGATCTCGCACCAGCGGGTCGCGGGCGCGTGCCGCAGGACGTTGGTCATGGCCTCCCGCAGCACGGTGGCGCACAGCGCGTCCGTCGCCGGGTCGAGGGCGCCGGCGGTTCCCCGCACCCGCACCTCGATGCCCGTCGCGGCCAGGACCTCCCGGGCGGAGGCCAGTTCGGCGGCGAGCGTGAGCTCGGCCGCCTCGCCGGGGATCGCCCTCAGGTCGGCGAGGGCTCGCCCCGCCAGCCGCGCCGCGTCGGCGAGGTGGTCCTCCGCCTGCCGAGCGTCGGGCACCCGGTCGGCCAGCTCGCCCTTCAGGGCGATCGCGGAGAGTCCGTACCCGAGCAGGTCGTGGACGTCCCGCGCGATGCGCCGCCGCTCCCGTGCCACGGCGAGGGAGGCCAGCGCCTCGCGGGCCTCCCGGACCTCGTGGACGAGGCCGGTGAGCAGGGCCAGGCCGTGGAAGACCAGGGTGATGACCACGATGTCCAGGAGGAGGAGCGCGGTGCCGTGGGCCCCCGGGCCGTCGGTCCGCGCGAGGACCACCCCCGCGGTCAGGAGGGTGAGCGCCGTCGCGGCCGGCCAGGCGGCCCGCGCCGGGAGGACGATCAGCGCCGACGCGGCGGCGAAGGCCGTCAACTGGGGGTAGGGGCCGTCGGGGACGGTCAGCATGCCCAGGGCCAGCACGACCTGAGCGCCGAGCGTCCAGGGTGCGTACCGGGGCCGGACGCCGGGCGGCCGGGGCAGGGAGTGGTACGCCTGCAGGGCCATGACGACGGTGAGCGCCGCCGCGTACAGGGCGCCGCGCCAGACCGGTATCTCCTCGCCGAGGAGGAAAACGGCACCCACGGTCAGGTATTCGAGGTGTGTGGCGATCACGATGGGCCAGGCCAGCCGGGGCGTCATGGCCCGGGGCGAGACGTCCGCCCGCCCGGCCGACTGCGGCGCCGGTGCGGCCCGTACGCGCTCCGCCGCCTGCCGTGCCACCGTCACCACCTCCCGCGCGGACTGCCGCCCCCGGCCGGCCAGCACGATGACCGAGGCGAGGGCGGAACCCAGCACCGCCTCCAGTTCCCGCCCGGTCTGCCTCCTCTCGGCGGCGACCCGGGCGTCGGCCAGCGCCCCGCGGGTGGCGCCCAGTTCGGCGTACAGGTCGGTGAGCCGGCTGAGCGCGTAGATGACCAGCCCGTGGGCGAAGGCGTTGCCGATGCCGTTGAGCACGGTGAAGACCTCGCCGTCGCCGGGCGCGAGCGGTCCCGCGGCGAGGACGACGAGGACGAACAGCGGCCACCGGACGGGCCGTTCGACGGTGAGGAGCACGGAGGCGGCGAGGAAGCCGGGCAGCCCCGCCCACGGGGCGAGGACGATCTGCGCGGCGAGCGTCCACGCCCCGCGCAGCCGCCGCGTCCAGGGCAGGCAGGTGACCAGCTGCACCAGCAGCACCAGGACGGCGGCGGGCCCCGGAAGAAGCCGGCCGGGCTCGATGGCGAACCCGGTCAGCACGAGCACGAGCACCACCGGGACAACGACCACCGGCCCTCGCGGGGAACCGTCCGTGTCCACGTCCGCCTCCGGTGTCCGGCGGCGCTCGGGCAGCCCCGGCGACCGCCGGAACCCCCGCGACCAGGACCGGGGAGCGCCCGGCGGCGGACCGCCTTCAGCGCCCGGCCCCGGGCCGTCCTCCCGCCGCTTCCGCGTCCCGTCTCCCCACGTGATCACGGAGCCACGCTAGCGGCAGCCGGCGGCAGCACCCGTCCCGCCCGCGCCCCACCCGTGTGAAATACACATCGGCCGGTGCGCCTCGCACTGCCGCCGCCCCGGCCCCGGACGGGATCGTCGACCCATGCGTACGAAGCCGATACGGGCCCTCGCCACGATGGCCGCCACGATCACGATCAGCACGACCGCGCTGCTCGCCGGTGCCGCTCCCGCCTCCGCCCGACCCGCGCTCCCCGCCCGGGCCGCGACCCCCGCCGAACTGGAGTCCCTGGTCGACGCCGCCGTGTCCGGACACCTGAGGGACGACCGCATCCCGGGCGCCGCCGTCACCGTCGTCCGCGGCGGGAGGACGGTCCTGGCCAAGGGGTACGGCGTCGCCGACGTCCGCACCCGGACACCCGTCGACGCCGAGCGCACCGGCTTCTTCCTCGGCTCCCTCGCCAAGCTGTTCACCGCCCAGTCCGCGTCCCGGCTCGTCACCGAGGGAAGGATCGACCCGAGGGCCGACGTCAACGACCGCCTCCGCGGGGTCGTCGTCCCCGACACCCACCCCGGTCGCCCCGTCACCCTGCACCATCTGCTCACCCACACCGCGGGCTTCGACAGCGACCTCGTGGGCCGCAACGAGGCGGCGCCGGAGGACGTGGAGCCGCTCGCCGAGAGCCTCACCACGCGCCGGCCGCCGCGCGTGCGCGCTCCCGGGGAGACCGCCGCGTACGACAACTACGCCTACGCCCTCGCCGGCCGGCTCGTCGCCGACACCTCGGGACAGGACTTCCCCGCCTACGTCGACACGCACATCCTCCGGCCGCTGGGCATGAGCGGCTCCACCTTCGCCCAGCCGCAGCCCGCACAGATCGCCGCGCACCTCGCCCGCGGCTACCGGCCCGACGGCGGGTCGGGATGGATCGAGGCCAAGGGCCAGTACGGGGCGTGGAGTCCGGCCGGACCGGGCGCGGTCAGCACCGCGGGCGACATGGGGCGCTGGCTCGTCGACCAGCTCACCGCGGACTCGGCGGCGAACCGCCTGATGCGGCGGGTCCACCACCGCCAGGACCCCCGGCTGCCCGGCGTCGGCTACGGCTACGAGGAGTGGCGCCGCGGCGGACACACCGGCTGGTTCAAGGACGGCGACATCCCCGGCTTCCACTCCAGCCTGCTGCTCCTGCCGGAACAGGACCTGGGGGTCTTCGTCGTCTTCAACGGCGACGGCACCGACGGACGCGCCGCCTGGGACGGCAGGAAGCTGATCGACGAGGTCGTCGACGCGCTCGCCCCCGCCTCCGCCACCCCCGACCCCGCGCCCACCGCGACGGGGCCCGACCCCGCGACGTACACCGGCAGCTACCGCTCCGCCCGGGTCAGCCGCACGAGTCTCATGGCCGTGGAGGGGCTGGTGGGAGCGGTCACGGTCGAGGCGGACGGCGAGCGCGGGCTGCGCACCACCGGCCTCTCCCTCGACCCCGACCGGGACGAACAGCGCTGGACCGCGCTGGGCGACGGACTCTTCCGGGAGCGCGGCGGCAGCGGTGCCACGCTCGCCTTCACCGCCGACGGCGTCCTCGTCTCCTCGGCGACCCCGACGACGGCCTACGAGAAGCTGTCGTGGCGCCGGTCCCCGGCCCTCCATCTGACCCTGCTCGGTTCCGGTCTGGCCGTCACCGCCCTCGGCGCGCTCGCCTTCCCCGCGACGGCGGCCGTACGGCGCCTCCGCGGCCGGCCGTCGCACCCGCGCGGTGCACGGGCCTCGCGCGCCGCGGCGGCGGTCACCGGACTGCTGGCGGTGGCCTTCGCGGGCACGCTCGCGGCGGTCGTCGCGGACGGCAACGCCATGATGGAGAGGGTGCCGCTGGGCTCCCCCCTGCTGTCCGCGGTCACCGGCCTGGGCACGGCCCTGGTCGCGGCGTCCCCCGGTGTGGTGGCGGGCGCGGTCGCGGCCTGGCAGCGGGGCTGGTGGACCCGTACCGGCCGGACCCTCTTCACGATCACCGCACTCGCCTCCGTCACCACGGCGAGCATGCTCCTCACGTACCACCTGGTCGGAGCCCCGCTGGCCTGGTTGGCCGGCTAGAAGGCGCGGGGCGCCGCCGGACGGGTCACTCCGGGGCCCCCGTCGTGCGGAGCGCTCCGTCCTCCAGGCGCAGCCAGCGGTTCACCCCGATCGCGGAGAGGAACCGCTCGTCGTGGCTGACCACGACGAACGCGCCCCGGTACGCGTCGAGCGCGCTCTCCAGCTGGCCCACGCTGACCAGGTCGAGGTTGTTGGTCGGCTCGTCGAGCAGCAGCAGCTGCGGCGCGGGGTCGGCGCACAGGACGCAGGCGAGGGTGGCCCGGAGCAGTTCCCCGCCGGAGAGGGACGCGACCGGCAGGTGCGCCCGGGCGCCCCGGAACAGGAAGCGGGCCAGCAGGTTCATCCGCTCCGCCTCGGGCCGCTCGGGCGCGAACGCGGCGAAGTTCTCCGCCACCGTGCGCTCCGGGTCGAGCAGGTCGAGACGCTGCGAGAGGGCGGCGATCCGGCCCTCGCCGCGCTTGACCAGCCCGCCGTCCGGGGCGAGTTCACCCGTGACCAGCCGCATCAGGGTGGTCTTGCCGGAGCCGTTGGGGCCGGTCAGCGCGATCCGCTCGGGACCGCGCACGGACAGGTCCACCCCGCCTCCGGCGAAGACGTCCCGCCCGTCGTGCCGGACCCGCATCCCCTCCCCGAGGAAGAGGTTCCGCCCGGCCGGAACGCGGGTGTCGGGGAGGTCCAGGACGAGCCGCTGGTCGTCCCGCAGCGCCCGCCCGGCCTCGTCGAGCCGGGCCTGCGCCTCGCCCACACGGGAGGCGTGCGTCTGCCCGGCCCTGCCGGCGGACTCCTGCGCTCCGCGCTTCATGGTGCCGGCGAAGATACGCGGCAGCCCGGCGCTCTTCAGATTGCGCGCCGCGTTGCTCGCCCGCCGCTCGGCGCGCTCGCGGGCCTGCTGGAGCTCCCGCTTCTCCCGCTTCAGCTCCTGCTCCGCGTTGCGCACGTTCTTCTCGGCGACCTCCTGCTCGCCGCGCACGGCTTCCTCGTAGGCGGTGAAGTTCCCGCCGTACAGGCGCAGTCGGGAGCCTCCGAGCTCGGCGATCCCGTCCATGCGGTCGAGCAGCGCCCGGTCGTGGGCGACCACCAGGAGGAGCCCGTCGAAGTCGTCCAGCGTGTCGTAGAGCTTGTGCCGGGCCTCCCGGTCGAGGTTGTTCGTCGGCTCGTCGAGCAGCAGCACGTCGGGCCGCCTGAGCAACTGCGCGGCGAGGCCGAGGGAGACGATCTGGCCGCCGCTGAGGGTGCCGAGGGTGCGGTCGAGGGCGAGCCCGCCCAGACCGAGCCGGTCGAGCCGGTCGCGGCTCCGCTCCTCGATGTCCCAGTCGTCGCCGATGGCGGTGAAGTGCTCCTCGCTCACGTCGCCGGACTCGACGGCGTCCAGGGCGCGGATCACGTCGGCCACGCCGAGCACGTCGGCGACGGTGAGCCCGGCGGTCAGGGGCAGGCTCTGGGGCAGGTATCCAAGCGTGCCGCCGACGGTGACCGAGCCCGCGGCGGGGCGCAGCTCGCCGGCGATCAGCTTGAGCAGGGTGCTCTTCCCGGACCCGTTGGGCGCCACCAGGCCCGTACGGCCGCCGGTCAGGCTGAACGACAGATCCTGGAAGACGGGGGTGTCGTCGGGCCACGAGAACGACAGGTCCGAGCAGACGACGGTGGTGGAGAGGGCGTGAGACATGACGATGACCTCGGGGGAGGACAGGGGGCGGGCGGCGGACAGGGCTCCGCCCCGGGCAGACGAGGGAAAAGGGGTACGACGGACGGGCCACTGCGGTGTCGCGCTCCTCGGCGCGTCCGGTGGCCGTCAGCTCCGGATCTCACCCGGAGATGTCGTCGTCACCCGCCACGGCTGCTGCTCCTCGTCATAGGGTCCGGCCCCGAAGGGCCGAGGTCTCCTCCACCGTAACAGCCGCTCCTCCCCGACCGCCGGAATTTATCGCCGGGGTGTACCGGCGGGCCGGGGCCCCGCCGGGGTGAGGGTGCAGACGCCGTCGTCGCACCGCCGCTCCAGCCGGCCGCGGGAGATGGTCTGGGCGAGGCCGACCGCCCAGCACGTGGGGCAGCCGCGGAAGGCGATCAGCGCGAGGGGGGCCGCGAGCAGGCTGACCGGGCCGGTCACCGGGACCAGGGCGATCGTGCCGGCGATGAGGCCGAAACCGACGGCGCCGCGCGCGAGGTGACGCGGGACGGACTTGCTGGCGTAGTCGGGGCCTTGGGTGGGCTTGCTGGTGTGGTGGGGGACTTGGGTGGGCTTGCTGGTGTGGTGGGGGACTTGGGTGGGCTTGCTGGTGTGGTCGGGGCTTTGGGTGGGCCTGGCGGTGTGGTCGGCGTCCCGGGCGGGCTTGCCGGTGTGGACGGCGTCGCGGGTGGGTTTCGCGGTGTCGAGGGTGGGTGTGGTGGTCACGGTCGCGGGGCTCCTTGGTCGCGGTGAGGGGCGGGTGGCGTGGGGAGGGTGGCGGGTCCGGGGGCCGTCAGGGCGTGGCGCAGGGCGGCCCGCGCCCGGTGCAGGCGGGACTTCATCGCCGCGTCGCTCAGGCCGAGCGCGCGGGCGACGGTCCTGCCGGGCAGGCCCTGCACGTCGCGCATGACGAGCACCTGCCGCTGGTCGCGGGGGAGGGCGCCGACGGCGGCGGCGATCCGCTGCGCCTCCAGGCGGTGCAGGACGGCCTCCTCGGCGGACGGCCCCGCCTCCGCCTCCGGCCCGGCCTCGGGCTCCTCGCCCCGCCGGACGAGCTGCCGGACCTGCCGGAGGCATTCGTTGCGCACGATGCGGAACATCCACCCGGCGAGCGCCCCCGTCGCCCGCAGGGTGCCGATCTTCCGGTACAGGATGATCAGCGCCTCCTGCGCCGCGTCCTCCGCGTCCTGCGGAGAGGCGCAGAGCGACAGGGCGAACCTCCGCACGTGCGGCTGGGATTCCATGACGACCGTGGTCAGCGACGCGACGTCGCCGTCCTGGGCCGCCCTGACCAGCCGCTCGTCGGGCCAGGAGAAGCGTCGGTTCATGTGCGGTCCCTCTTCCTCGTGGTGCTCCGTGCGCTCCGGCGGGGGCGGCCGGTCAGGTCCGGCTCCGGTAGCGGCGCAGCAGGTGCCAGCTGCACGCCCCGACGAGGACGGCTCCGACGACGACGAGTGCGACGACCATGGTGTCTCCTTCCGTGGACCGGCCCGTGCGGCCGGTACGGGGAAAGGAGACGGCTGGGCGCGAAAAGGATTCACCCCCGCCGCGAGATTCTTCGCGGCGGGGGTGAGGGGGCGGCGGCTCGGGAGTGGCCCCTCGTCAGACCGGGAGCCGTGCCAGCAGCGCCGTGAAGTCGGTGGTCGCGGGGAGGGTGCCGAAGGCGAGGCCCTGGTCGCCGGCGAGCCGTGACGCGCAGAACGCGTCGGCCACCGCCGCCGGGGCGTGCCGGACCAGGAGGGAGCCCTGGAGCACCAGCGCGGCCCGCTCCGCCACCCGGCGGGCCCGCAGCGGCGCGTCCTCGGTGAGCCGCAGCTCGCCCAAGAGCTCCGCCCAGGCCGCGTCGAGCCGCCGGTCGGCCCCGGCCGCCGCCTCGATCTCGGCACGGAACGCCTCCATGGCCTCCGGCTCGCGGGCCAGGGCGCGCAGCAGGTCGAGGGCGCTGACGTTGCCGGAGCCCTCCCAGATGCTGTTGAGCGGGGCCTCGCGGTACATGCGGGGCATGCCCGACGCCTCGTCGTAGCCGTTGCCGCCGAGGCATTCGAGGGCTTCGGCGACGGCGGGGGGCTGCCGCTTGCACACCCAGTACTTGCCGACGGCGGTGGCCAGGCGGAGGAAGGCGCGCTCGCCCTCGTCACCGAGCCGGGCGCGGTCGGCCGCGCCGGCCAGCCGCAGCCCGAGGGTGGTCGCGGCCTCCGACTCCAGCGCCAGGTCGGCGAGGACGTTCCGCATCAGCGGCTGGTCGATCAGGGTCGCGCCGAACACCGAACGGTGGCGGGCGTGGTGGGCCGCCTGGGCGAGCGCCCCGCGGATGCCGGCGGCCGAGCCGAGGACGCAGTCCAGGCGGGTCATCGTCACCATGTCGATGATGGTCCGCACGCCCTTGCCCTCGGGGCCGACCGGCCAGGCCACGGTGTCGTCGAACTCCGGCTCGCTGGAGGCGTTGGAGCGGTTGCCGAGCTTGTCCTTGAGGCGCTGGATCCGGAAGGTGTTCCGGCTGCCGTCGGGGAGCACGCGAGGCACGAGGAAGCAGGAGAGGCCGCCGGGCGCCTGGGCGAGGACGAGGAAGAGGTCGTTCATCGGCGCGCTGGTGAACCACTTGTGGCCGCGCAACCGCCAGGTGCCGTCCGGGAGTTCGACGGCGGTCGTGGTGTTGGCCCGCACGTCGCTGCCACCCTGCTTCTCCGTCATGCCCATCCCGGCGAGCAGCCCGCGCTTGCCCGCCGGGGCGCGCAGTCCGGGGTCGTACGAGCGGCTGGTGAGCAGCGGGACGTACGTCTCGGCGAGGGCGGGGGAGTGGCGCAGCGCGGGGACGACCGCGTACGTCATCGAGATCGGGCACAGGTGGCCAGCCTCCAGCATGCCGGCCAGCATGAAGCCGGCGGCGCGCGCCACGTGCGCGCCGCGCCGGTCGTCGGCCCAGGCGGCGCCGGCGAGGCCCTCGGCGACGGACAGGTCCATCAGACGGTGGTACGCCGGGTGGAACTCGACCTCGTCGACGCGGTTGCCGTACCGGTCGTGGGTGCGCAGCTCCGGCTCGTGGCGGTTGGCCTGGTCCGCCCAGTGCTGGGCCTCCTCGCCGCCGACGATCCGGCCGAGGCGGTGCAGGTCCGCCAGATGCCAGCCGGCGCCCTCGCGTTCGACGCCTTCGAGGAGCACCGGGTCGGCGGCGGCGTCGTGCCCGGTCAGCGGCGGGGCCTGGTTGGTGACGGCGTGCGTCACGGCGGTGGGACGGCTCTGGGGCACGGCGTCGGTGGCGTCGGCGTTCGCGGAGCCGAGAGTCGTGGTCACGGTGGTTCCTCCTCCGGAGGGCGGGGCGGGGCGGGTCGCGGCGGGGTCGGGTCCGGGCGGCGGGCGGCGGCCGGTGTGCGGCGGGCTAGGGGGGCGGGGCGCCCGCGCAGCGCAGGGCCATGGCCGTGAGGTCGGCGAGGAGGGCGTCGGTGGTGGTGGCGCCGGGGGCCCCGAGCGGGTCGACCAGGACCTCGCCGATCGCGCCGGTGAGGGCGGCGGAGGTGATCTCGCCGTTCTGCTCGGGGAGCGTCCCGTCGGCGATGCCCTCGCGGATCACCTCGGCGAAGAGCGCGCGGTAGCGGCGCCGGAAGTCGAGCCGCTCGGCGCCGACGGCGGGTTCGGCCGGGGCGGCCAGCAGGGCGTAGGCGAGCCCGCGGTTCTCCAGGGCCCGGCGGGCGAAGACGTGGATGCCCCGGCTCAGCCGCTCGACCGGGTCGCCGGGGGCGGCCAGGACCTCGCCGAGGACCTCCACCTCCCGCCCGGCGGCGCGCCGGAAGACCTCGACGGCGAGCGCCGCCTTGGACGGGAAGTGCTGGTAGACGGAGCCGGCCGCGATGCCGGCGGCGTCGGCCACCGCGGTCACCGACGCCTGCGCCCAGCCCACCTCGGCGACGACCGAGGTGGCGCAGGCGACCAGATGCTCCCGGGCGGCTTCGAGCCGGAGGAGCTCGGCAGGGGTCTTGCGGTAGGCCATGAAAAGAAGTGAACCACCATTCAGATGTTCCCGCCACGACCGGTTCCCCGGCCGGGCGCCTGCGAGGCGGCGCACGGACAGGGCGACGCATGGGGCGACGCATGGGGCGACCGGGCGCCGACGGCCCGGTCCCGGTGGTCCGGTCCCGGTGGTCCGGTCTCGGGGCGCGGGGCCCGAGCTCCCGCGCCCCGAGGTCATCGGCCCCCGCGGACGCCGCCTCAGGGAGTGACGGCGATGTTGGTGAGGCCGCTCGTGGCGTTCCGGACGGTGTTCGAGCCGTGCACCACGTTGAGCCGGCCCGGGCACTTCGACGTGGACGTGATCCGGATCGCGTACGCGCCGGCGCCGCCCAGGTCGGAGGAGTTGCCGCGCCACACGTTGCCGCAGCCGTTCGGGAAGGCCGGGGTGGTGGCCGGGTTGTGGGTCTCGTAGCCGTTGGCGAAGGTGCCCGGCGCGGTGAAGGTGCCGGTGTTGCCCTCGATCAGGTAGTCGACGCCCTTCACGTCGATCCACGAGTCCGCCGAGTTCTGCCCGCTGATCCCGCGCCCGTCGAAGGTGTTGCCCCGGACGACCCCGCCGAAGGTGCCCTCCTTGACGTCGATCGCCTCGGCCGCGACGTCCGGGCCGATCCGGTTGTTCTCCACGCGTACCCGGTCCGAACGGTCGGCCCCGCCCTCGTTGCCGTGGCAGCCCCAGTTGGACCCGGCCGACCCGATGTACACGCCCTCGCCGTAGCCCGGCTGGACGAGCCCAGTGGCCTCGACCGTCGAGTCGCGGAGCACACCATCCGCGGAGGAGCGCCGGAAGTGCACGCCCTCCTCGTCGATGCGGTGCACATGGAGCCCGGTCGCCGTCACGTGCGGGGAGGCGTCGAGCACGACGCCCTTCTTCGAGTCCCGGACGGTGAAGCCCTCCAGGTTCCAGTGCGGGGCCCGGTACAGCCACAGGCCGTAGCCCGGGTCCCAGCCGGCGGTGGGGACGGGGCAGGAGGGTCCGCTGCCGGACGGCCCGTCGTTGACGAGCACCGCGGTACGCGGGCCGGTCAGCGTGACGGGCCGGTCCGCGGTCCCGGGCCGCTGGGCGACGAAGGACCCCCGGTACTCGCCGGGCGCCATCCGGATCGTCTGCCCGGGCGCGGCCGAGGAGAGCGCGGTACGCAGCTGCGCCGCCGTGGCGACGTCGATCACGGAGCCGGCGGGCGGGTCGGTGGTGGGGCTCGGCGTCGGAGTGGGCGTCGGCGTGGGCGTGGGGGTCGGCGTGGGCGTGGGTATGGGCGTGGGGGTGGTGCTCTGGCAAGGGGAGCCGTTGACCGTGCAGTTGAGCGGCAGACCGAGCCCGCTCGCGTTGAAGCCGAAGCCCTGGGTCGCGCCCGGCGGGACGGAGCCGTTCCAGGAGAGGTTGGTGAAGGTGTAGTGGCGGCCGGTCCGGGTCTTCGTCGCCGACCAGTGGCTGGTGACCGCCGTTCCCTCCGGCAGGTCGAACTCCACCGTCCAGCCGGTCGCCGGGGCGTCCCCGCCGTTCGTCACGCCCACGTCGGCGCCGTACCCGGTGCTCCACACGCTCGGGCGGCTGACCGAGGCGGTGAGGGCGGGGGCTGCGGCCTCGGCCGGCGGGGTCAGGAGCCCCGCTGCGATCAGGACGGCGACGGCCGTCGCGGCCGCGGCCGGAATCGCTCTGCGCATGGTGGGTCGTCTCCTCCTGCCGGACGGCGCCGGGCCGGTCGGACGGCTGTTGTCAGTAAAGCTTCCTTACTATCGCGAGCACGTCAACGGAACGGACGCATCTCGACACGCCGTCGATCGCCACCGACCGGACGCGCCCCGAACGCACCCCGAACAAAGCGCACTTCAGGCCAACACCTCCGCCCCCGCGGCCGGAGCCGCGCTGTCGTCACGAGGTCCCGCGCCCCTACAGTCGGGGGGACCGCGCCACCCCCGCACGCGAGGGCGTGCGGACGCCGAACAGGAGCCCCGCCGTGGCCATCCCCGCACCCGCCGGCGCCCACGAGGGCTCGGGCCCGGCCGGACGCCCGGTCCCCGAACTCGCCCCCGAACTCGTCGCCGACTGGCGCGCCCGGGGCGGCGAACTCGTCGACCTCCTCGCCCTCGTCCGCGAACGGACCGGCGGCGTCGGCGCGTTCCGCCCCGGACCCGGAGCCGCGCCCACCGTGCTGGTCACCGACCCCGATGCCGTCCGGCACGTCCTCGCCCACCACCCCGACCGGTACGTCAAGCGCTCCCACCGCGCCCGCGTCCTCGTCGGCGACGGCGTGCTCTCCGCCACCGGAGACGCCTGGCAGCGCCAACGCCGCCTCCTCCAGTCGCAGTTCACCGGCCGGGGCATGCGCCGGTACGAGGCGCGGATCACCGCCGCCGCCCGGGTGACCGCCGCCCGCTGGGAGGCGTACGCCCGCACCGGGGAGGTCTTCGACCTCGGCGACGAGATGCGCCGCTTCGCCCTCGACACCATCTGGCGCGCCCTCACGGGCCGGCCGCTCGACCCGGACACCGAGCGCGAACTCGGCGCGGTCGCCGGGGTGGTGGCCGCCCTGCCCAGCCTGCCCGCCGACAAGGTCGCCGCCGAGGCGGCCGTGGCCGCCGACATCGCCCGCATCGACGCCGTCGCCGAACGTGCCGTCCGCGCCGCCCGGGACGACGCCGCCGACCCCGGCGAACCCGGCCTGCTGCACATCCTCGTCGAGGCGTCCGCGACCCGCCCCGAGTACACCGACCGGCTGATCCGCGACGAACTCGTCACCCTCCTCATGGCCGGCCACGAGACCACCGCCACCACCCTGACCTGGCTGTACCTCCTCCTGGACCGCCACCCGGAGGCCCGTGAACGCGCCCTCGCCGCCGGCCCCGGCGGCTCGCCCGAGCGCCGGGAGGCCGTCCAGGCCCTCGTCCACGAGACGCTCCGCCTCTACCCCTCGGCCTGGATCCTGCCCCGCCACGCCACCGAGGCCGACACCCTCGCGGGCCATGCCCTCCCCGCCGGCACGGATCTCCTCGTCTGCCCCTACCTCGTCCACCGCGACCCGGCCCTCTGGCCGTCCCCCGAGACCTTCGACCCCACCCGCTTCACCACCCCCGGCCGCCGCCCCGCCCACCCCGGCGCCCACCTCCCCTTCGGCCTCGGCCCCCGCGCCTGCCTGGGCCTCCAGTTCGCCCTCCGCGAGTCCGTCACCCTCCTCGAACACCTGCTGCCGGGGCCCGCGCCGCGCCTCCGAGCCCGCCCGGAGCGAACCGTCTACGGCCTCACCGTCCGCCCCGACGGCCCCACGCCCGCCGTCCTCGCCGGCGGGCGCGCGGCCTGATCGGGCCGAACTCGGTCAGCGCAGGACGGAGGAGAAGGAGTCCAGCTGGATCCAGGTGACCGGGTTGGCGGCCTGGGGGCCGACGACCCTGACGAGGCCCTCCGCGGTGGCTTCGACGCGGATCGCGTTGACGCCCAGGTGGTTGTTGCGGGGGACGACGCCCCGGACGTAACCGCTCGGCTCGATGGACGGCGGCAGGGTGCCCAGGGTCTCGTCCTTGACGAGGTTGCCGGTGAGGTAGCCGCGGAACTGGAGGAAGTCGGTTCCCGCCAGGCGGACGACCCGGGCCTGGAACGGGTTGTCCGGGTGGGTGGTGATCACGCCCGTGGGGGTCACGGCGGTCCAGGGCACGATGATCTGGCAGCCTTCGGCGGACGCCGCGGCGGCCGGGGAGGCGGTGGCGAGCGGCGCGGCGGCGACCGCGACGGGGGTGGCGAGCGCCGCGGCGAGCAGGGAGCGGCGGCTGGTCGACTGCTGGGTCATGAGAGTTCCTCCGGAGTGAAGAAGACGAGGGCGGCGAAGCGGGACGGGCCGGTCAGTGCCACGGGACCGAGACGCCGTTCAGGTCGATCCAGGTGATCGGGTTGTCGTCGTATGCGCCGTACACCCACAACTCGCCGCGGATGTTGCCCTCGACGCGGCACACGCACCTGCCGGTGCTGTTGTTCCTCGCGACGTTCTGGCGGATCTGCCGGGTCGGGCGCAGCCGGTGCGGCAGCGTCGCGATCTTGCTGTCCTCGGTGAACGTTCCGGTCAGGGTGCCGCGCAGCTGGAGATGGGGCGTCCCGGCGAGGACAACGATCCGGCCGCTCGGCCGCTCGGCTCCCGCGGGCAGGGGGACGGCCGGGGTCAGCTCCGTCCAGTCCGCGAGGACCTTGACACCGTCCACGGCCGGCTTCGTCGGGTACCAGCAGATGGTGACGTCCCGCGAACCGGTCGTGCCGGGCACGGTGTTGCTGAACCCGAAGAGCAGCCGGGTCTCCTGCGTCTCCGGGTCCCTCTCGACCGCGAGCCCCTCCGGCTCGCGCCGGGTCAGACCGCTCGCGCCGGTGACGATCTGCTGGTCCGCCCGCTCGCCCGTCTTCCAGTCGTAGGAGGAGATGTAGGTGATCCCCGGGAAGTCCTCGGGGTCCACCTTCCCGTTCTGGTTCCGGTCGTAGGGCAGCCAGTCGTACGTATAGAGCACGTCGCCGAGGAGTTGGAAGCCCTGCGAGGTGAACTTGCTCGCGAACTGCTTCTCCTCCCAACCCGGAGGCTTGACGGCGGGCACCGTCGTACCGCCCTTGCGCGGAGCCGCGTCATCGATCGCGGTCCAGTCGCCGGCGGCCGCGCGGGTGGCGTCGTACCGCGTGAACTTCCGTCCCTCCGCCGTGCGGTAGGCGATCATCAGACGGTCGGTGGTCGGGTCGTAGGACGGCCCCGCGGACTGGATGCTCCCCGGCGGCGCGAACTTCTGGCTCGCCGGGATGTCCTTGGCGTCCAGTGTCTCCTTGTCCTGGAACCTGAAGCGGGTGACCCGCGAACCGAACGGCACCCCTTCGCTGTTGAACCACAGGTCCCCGCACTCGGTCCACAGATGGCTGTCGGCGCCGACCGGCACGCACCCCATGGACAGGCCGTGCCCGAAGCCCTTCAGCCGCATCCAGCCGGTGATCTTGCCGGTGGTCCGGCTGATCCGGTTCAGGCACAGATTGCCCGACGCCCCGGCGCCGCTCTCCACCTGGAGCACGAAGACGTGGTCGTTGACCGTGTCCGTGGCGATGGCCTGCGGCGCCGGAGGATCCACCAGATCGACGGTCTGGACGAGCCTGCCGGCGACACCGGACAGGTCGACGCCGTTGGCGTCCGTTTTCCCCATGGTCGTTCTCCCCCCGTGGACCACCTTCGGATCCACGTCCACAAGATCATCACATGCTGGTGGAAGCGGTGGACACAGGGGTCGGCGGAGGCCGACTGCCCTCTTCCACGGCTCTGTTACGTTGGCGGCTCCCGGTCCCGAGGAGAGGAAGCGACCCGCGCATGGCCGTCATCCACCGCACCACGATGCAGCCGACCAAGGCCGAACTCATCGCCGACTGGCTGCCCACCCGTGCCTGGTACACCGCCGGGCCGGAGGCGCCGCGCCCGGTGAGGGCCGGCGGGTTCCGGCTCGACGACCCCGCGGGCGAGGTGGGCATCGAGTTCATGGCCGTCACCGACGGCGAGGGTCCGGACGCGGTCACCTACCTCGTGCCCATGACGTACCGGGGCAAGCCTCTCGACGGCGCCGAGTCCGCCCTCATCGGCACCTCCGAGCACGGGGTCCTCGGCACCCGGTGGATCTACGACGGCACCCACGACCCGGTCCTGGTCGGCCAGGTGTACGAGCTCCTCGCCGGCCGTGCCGTGCCCCAGCAGCAGTCCGTCAGCGACGCCGTCGACCCGACCGTCACCGCCACCCTCGGCGCCCCCGCCCCGGAGGGCGACGCCGCGGTGCTGGACGCCACCGACGGGCCCGAGGGCACCGACGTACGGATCGAGGTACCCGGCGGCGCGCCCCTCACCCTCCGGTTCCACCGCACCCTGCGCCCCGCCGCGGACGAGGACCGGGACGGCACCGGCGTCCTCGGCCGCGTCACCGCAGAGTGGACCCCGGCCGGCGCCGAGGGCGCCACGGCGCGGGGCGCGTACATCACCGTCCGCGGCGCCTGACGCGGAGCCGGGGGGCCCCCCCCCCCGGCGGGGCGCCCGCGCCCCCGGGGGGCGGGGGGGGGCGGCCCCCGGGGGGGGGGCGGGGGGGCGCCCCGCCCCCCCCCGCCCCCCGCCCGGGCCCCCCCGCGCCCCCG